>JAGQYS010000098.1 GCA_020435965.1 Flavobacteriaceae bacterium
GAAGAGTAGGTCACCGCCTTTTTTGGGATCCCGGTTCATTTTTTTGGACCGGGATTTTTTTTATTCCATTATTTGAATTGAAGCATAGATTTTAAAATACCATTTATTTCATTTCGCTTTTGCCTTGATACAGGAATTGTTTTGTCATCATTCATGACTAATGTTCCTCCGTCTTGTTTTAAAATGGCTCGAACAAATTGCGGATTGATTAAATGGGATTGGTGCACACGTAAAAAACCAAAATCATGAAGCATTTCTTCTATTTCTTTTAGTGTTTTGCAGATAAGCAGTTTGTTTTCATTATTTAGAAAAAAATAGGTGTAGTTATTGTTTGATTCACAACGTACAATATTCTTTATGTCCACAATATGATAGCCTTTTCCTGTAGGTAATGCAATTTTAGAAACATTATTTATCGAGCTACCTATTTTATTCTGTAACAATTGCCATTGTTCCATACTCGTTTTTTTACGCCTTTTTTCCCAGTTTGATAAGGCCTTAACTATACTTTTTTCGGTAATAGGTTTTAATAGGTAATTGATGGCACTATATTCAAAGGCACGAATGGCATATTTATCGTAAGCCGTTGTAAAAATAATGTCAAAGTTCATAGGTAGTATTCTGTCCAATAAAACAAAACCATTAAGGTTGGGCATTTCAATATCTAAAAACAATAGATCTGGTGGATTGTTTTTGAGAAATTCAAGACCCATTAAGGGGTTGCAAAATGTGCCTGTGACTTCATAATCAGGATGTACTTTTTTGATTAGGTTGAGCAATACATCGACACAATGTAATTCGTCATCAATAATTATAATTTTTACCATAGCTAATCGTTATATGTTATGATTATGCGCGTGCCAGTAGGCATGCCTTTATCTTCTAAATCCACAATGCTAAGTTGCATTTGGGTATTGCTTATGTGATTGTACAAAGTTAACCGCTCTTTTGTGATATTAGTTCCAACAGGTTGATGTGTTTTTATTGTTTTACTGCTATCCTTTCTTCCTATACCATTGTCCTCTATGGTAATTTGTAGCTGTTCAGAAGTATCGAATACTACAGAAAGTTTTTTTTCGGGTTTATTGCTTGGATGAAGCCCATGCCATATAGCGTTCTCAACAAAAGGCTGTAGCAGCATGGGAGGTATCGTGTATTGTGACAACGCTTCACGGGAATCGCATTGTATGGTATATGAAAAATTATCGCCAAGCCTATTTTTTTCCAAGTCAAGATAAAGCTCCAGCATTTCCATTTCTTCTTCCACTGTAATAGTGTTTTTACTACTGTTTAGTAAGATGGTACGAAGCAGGGAGGAAAAATTGTCTAAGTAACTAATGGCATCTTCATTTCGCGATTGCATGACCAAATTTTTAAGAGCATTAAGGCTGTTGAAAATAAAATGTGGATTCATCTGCGAACGCAATGCCAACATTTTCATGTTTCTTAAACGCTCGTTAAACGATTTTTTGAGTTGATCTTCCTTCTGTTTTTCAATTTCAGAGTAGAGCTGTAGCAGTTTCTTAGTTTTTTTGTTTATTTCTTTGTCCAGTTCCTTGCGCATATTGGTTTCCATAATCTGGTTTTTTTGCAATTGTTGAATCAATTTTAGGTTTGTTTTTTCTTTTTCTTTTTGTACAAGGAACATGCTTTCGCCCAAGGCTATTGAAAAACACAGCACCTCGCCTAAAAGACCAGCCATAAAGATGATATTTTGCGAGTGGGGGAAATTAAAAATGCCATTGGGTACATGGTGCAATCCGTTGTAGAAAACAATTGAGGAAAGGAACGCTCCTATAAAAAAAAAGCTCTGTCCCAGGACGAAATAATTTAGCAACGGATGTTTTACCTTATAAACAATCCAAAAAAACAAAAACAGGTTAAGGGGTAAAACAACGATACGGATAATAATAGATGCAAATCTTCTGATTTCAATATCGAAATGTAAAAAATTAAAACCAAACCACAACATAGCATAGCCAAAGCAAACAATAGCCAACATTTTCAATGCTTTGGCCAGTTTAAGGCTAAATGTTTTTACAGTAAGCAAATGCAGTATAAACAATATGTAAAAACCTATAAAGGTAAATTGTGCAGATTCTGAAATCAAGTTCGAAAAATAAGGAAAATGCTGTGCAAGGTTTGCTATTGTGGTAGGAGTGGTCTGTAATACCAAAAACGCATAAACAATTTGAAAAAACAGATAGCCAAAGTAATAGAAATAGATTTGTTTTTTCAATCGAAAGCAGAACACCAATGCAAAGATGGAGATACAGCACAACGAAACCAGATAAACATAGATAAACGCTATGGGCGGAAAGTTTTCTTTTTGGACATTGTTAATAAACTCCAAATATTCAAGTTTTGAAAACAAAACGGGAGCAGCATAATTTTCCTTATTGTAATCCGAACTCAATTTTATATAGCACTGCGCATGTTGTAATGATGTGAGTGTGAGTTCCGTAAAGTAGTATGATTTAGGTTCAGACCGATGGTTTAATGGCCTGAAGTAGCCGTTTTTGAAATGTTCGTAACCATCTTCTTTTTCCAGATAAATATCGATATAAAAACCACTGAAAAAAACATAAGTTTTTAGAATATCTTGTGTGTTATTTTTTAGTTCAAAATTGATCCAAACTGAAAATTCGCGACTTGCAGCAAAAGTAGAATCGTAAGCCTTCCAGTTATTGGTATCTAAAATGGTTTTGAAAGTAACGTCACTATTGGTTTTTAGTGCTTTTACTTCAGGATGATTTATGAGATCTAATTTTTTAGCAACACCATCAGCATCTATCTGTGCGGATAAAGCAAGACACCCTAGAAGGAAATGAAGACCAATGATTACCGCTTTTCTCATGTGTTATTGTTTATCTTTTTCAGAGTCGTATGGAACAACAAACTTTATAATTCCGTTTTGTGAATAAACTCAATAAAAAATGTGTTCCATTTTCTGTGTATCCTAATACTAAAACCAAAAGTATTTAAATGTCCAATTATCTAAATATATGAAATGATTTTATTCATCTCAACAAAAATTAGAATTCGGCAGTTTAGGTTTAGAATTCGGTTGGTAAAAGATACTTTTCCAAATTCTAAATGAAATGTACCAAATTCTAAATTTATGTTTCTAAAACAAGTATTGATGATTAGGTTTGTTATTAAAATATTCAATTTAACATTTGCCATGAAAAAAGTAAAACACACCAAACTCTTGCTTTTGGCTTTTTTGGCCTTTGCCCCAACCGCCGAAGCACAATTCTTAAAAAAACTAAAAAAGCGCGTTGAGGAAAAGGTAGAACAGACCGTTGTGGAAAAAACGGCGGATAAAGCTTCCGAAAAAGCATCCAATTCCATGGACAAAATTTTTGACATCAACCTAAAAAACACACAGGCAAAGGGCAAAAAGATAGATGCCAAAAATGTTCCCGATTCTTATCAATTTTCATACAAATACCAGTTAAAGATTACTACCGCAAGCGGAGAGATGGACGTAGACTATTTTCTTGAGCCTGATGCCTCATATTTGGGCATGAAAATGAATGCAGGTATGCCATTGTTTATGGTTATAGATGATGATGCAAAAGCCACTTTTATGTTTATGGAAAGCGGTGGAAACAAAGTGGTAACGGCAACCTCTTTAGAAATGAACGAAGACCTAGAGGATATGGACGATATTGAATCTCCATCACTAGACGATATGACCATAACAGACTTGCCCAACAAAACAATTTTGGGCTACAACTGCACAGGAAAAAAATTTGAAAACGATGAATACGCTTTTATATCTTACTTTACCGTAGATGCACCCGTGAGTTTTGACCAAGTGTTCAAGTCTGAAATGGATCGTTATCCCGAACCTATAAAAGAACAGTTCAAAAATTATGAGGGTGCACTTTTGATGCACATGGAAATGATCGACAAAAAGAACAAAGGCAAGAAAAATACTTCTGGAACTATGGAGTGTATAGCTATTGAGACCATAGACTATCAATTCGATACCAAAGCGTATTTAAAATTATAAAGTTGGTTAAACAATTAAATAACAAGTTATGAGAACCATTACTTACACATTTGTTTTTTTATGTTGTCTAATGAGCAATGTTAGCTTTGGACAATCACTTTCGGGTAATCTTATTGTTGAAGGTTGGGATAAAAGCACCACATTGAAAGCACAGGAACCGGTAGCTCTGTTCAAAAACTTTAGAGATGGCAAGCACAAAATCCTGTTCCGTTTTAAAAGCATTTCGGGAAACGAAGGCGTAGTGCTTTTTCAAATGAAAACCACCATTATCCTTAACGGAAAAACCATTGGGAGCAGTAGCCGTAACGATTGGCCATGGTTGCCTGGTGATATGTATGTTCCCGTAGAAGCTTTCGATTTTATTCCGTTGCTTCAAAAAACGAGCAATAAAAACAAAGGCAAACTCGCTCCGGGAAATTATGAAATACAACTGGAAATGAAGCCTGTAAAAGCAAATTCAGATCCCATAAGTACTACGCTTTCATTTAAGGTTGGTTGATTTTTAGATTAATATAAAACATCAAATATATATGAAAACAACATTACAAAATTTTACATTTTTTATAGTTTTAACACTATGCACCATACCATTGTCCGTTGCACAAAGTTGGGAATATGTGGGTTCACCTGGGTTTTCAACTGGAATTGTGAGTTATATTTCGATGGCACTCAATAGTGCCGATAAGCCTTATGTTGCCTTTCGTGGTGGAAGTGGTAATTTTTCACATATTCAAGTAATGAAATTTGATGGTTCCGCTTGGATAGGTGTTGGGCAACCAGATTTCTCGGCACAAATGGTTTCGGATATCTCTTTGGCATTCAGTAATACGGATGAGCCTTATGTAAGCTACACAGACCATGGGAATGGATACAAGGCTACCCTTATGAAATTTGATGGTACAAATTGGGTTAATGTTGGTATTCCCGGTTTTTCAACAGGTGGTACACAATTTACCTCATTGGCGTTTAGCAATAGTGGTGAACCGTTTGTAGCTTTTGCCGATTTCTCATTTTCAGAGAAAGCAACGGTAATGAAGTTTAATGGTACAGATTGGGTCTATGTTGGCTCACCGGGTTTTTCTGCTGGTAAGGCTAACTTTATTTCATTTAAGTTTAGTAACAATGATGTGCCACACATTTCTTACAGGGATTTTGGAAATTCAGAAAAAGCAACGGTAATGAAGTTTGATGGTACCAATTGGGTAGATGTTGGAACACCGGGTTTTTCAACAGGAAAAGCGTGGGATACTTCTTTGGCATTCAGTAGTAATAATGAGCCGTATTTGGCTTTTGATGATTCTACTGAAGATAGTTCCGTCATGAAGTTTGATGGCACCAATTGGGTAAACGTTGGAACACCTGGTTATTCGGGTAGTGGTCAAGATTATATTTCTCTGGCACTAAACTCTAACGACGATCCTTATGTTGCTTATTCAGATGGCAGTTATCTTTATTGGGGAACCGTTAAAAAATTTAATGGCAGTAGTTGGGAAACAGTGGGAAGCCAAGGTTTTTCGAATGAACAGATATACTACACTTCTTTGGCTATCAATAGCAACAATGAACCAATTGTGGCATTTAGCGATACTGGCTACGGATACCAATTGTCGGTCATGAAATTCACAAGCACCATGAGTGTTCAAGACAACGAAGTTTCAAAGGTTTCGTTATATCCCAATCCAGCAAATGATTTGGTTACCTTGTCAAATCTACCCTATGGCGAAACTCACATAAAAGTTTTTGACATTACTGGAAAAGAAGTGTTTTCAAATAACGCAAATACAGGAATAGAAACCATTGACACAACCAATTTTAGCAACGGCATCTACATGGTACGCATTGCCCATAAGGAGAAAATAACCTATAAAAAATTGGTGATAAGCAATTAAGTTTAAGGCTGTCATCTTTAGGTGTAAGACACAAACAACGAAGCACTTTTCACAAATGATAACCAACAATTAAAAATGTTTCGTTTTTGACTGCTTTGAGGTCTACAATGACAATTCTAAAAATATTAAAAAACATACAATGAAACATCAAATACTTACATTTCTTGGTTTATTACTATGTGTTTCGGCGCACACACAAACCCTTACCGGGAAACTTGAAAATCCGTTACAGAATATGCCCGAAATGGACATTGTACTTTGGCCTTTGGGGATGGATAGCGCTGTAAACATTGGGAAATTAACCGCCAATGGTACTTTGGAATTCAATTTTCCGGAAAAAGAAGCATTTCATTCTACCAATGAGGATAAGCAGATTATAGTGAACGATTTTAAATACGCACTTCGCTTTAATTGTATTGGGCAGGGCGAGTCTATGTACCCAAATGTTATGGCAACCAGTATAAGTCCCATTTCGTTATGGTATAAAGAACGCTATGTGGGCGTACTGTTTCCTGTTACCGATGAGGCCTTGATGCACTGGCTGGAAGACGAAGCCTACAACAATCCCGTTGAGGGCACATTTTACGATATGGTTTACGTTGCTGAAGCCACCACGTTTCAAACCGAGTGCACTACTACATATCAGTTTTCAGAAGAGACGGTAAACGCCAGCTACCACTATCAATTGGAACTAGAAGCAGGATTGAATGTTATTGCCTATACCATAGAAGATATTCATAAAATGAATCCGAAAGTGACGTCCAATAAACCCAGTAAAGTAGTGGTTAAAAATGTTAAAGCGGAAGATGGTATTAAATGGATAGCAAAATATTTTTAAACAATTGGAAAAACAAAGATGAGTGGCTCTATGTTGAATTTTAAAATCGAAATGTTATGAAACCTTTATTTTTAATACTGATTTTCATCTTATTTGCAACAAGTTCATGCAAGCAATCTTCTGAAAAGGAAAACGATTTGATTGAAGAAAAGATTGATGAGTTTGAAAAATCGACTAAAGTTGGTTCTTGGCAACAAAACTTGATATCAACAGAAGCTTTACAACTTGACCAACTCAAGGCTAAATTGCCTGAACAATTGGCAGGTTTGCCGTTAAGAAATTCAGATTCGTTAGCATCGCAAACCGTTGTAGGAACCTATAGTTTAAGTATAGACCCTAATCATGAAACCGAAAACATTACAGTCCAAATTTTGGATGGTGCCGGAAATTATGGTTTTGGACATATCAATGCCGTCCATAAAATGGTTGCTATGGAGGTAAACAACAAAGGAGATAATAATTGGGCAAAAACCCAAGACCATCAAGGCGTTAGGATTTTATTAAAAGAAGAACTTGTCAAAGACATCCAATTTTCAGAGTTGCAATACATCAAACAAAATCGCTATCACATAACCTTGACTGGTAGAAGGTATGATAGTAAAAAGCTCTTGCAGGCAAAAACCGATTTAGAAAAAACCAATTTTTAACAGATTGATACCTTAAAATGGGTATGGTATAAAGAATGAACTAAACAAAACCATTAAAAAAACGAAATAACAAAAACAGATTCACATGAAAACAATACTACAAATTATGGTGCTCTTCCTTTTCGGAACCACTTTCGCACAACAAGGCATTAATTATAAAGCCATTGTTAAAGACGGCTCTGGTAACGTAGTTGCTAACGATTTAATACAGGTGCAGTTTACCATACTGCAAGGTGCTGCGCAAACCAACGTATACCAAGAAACCCACAGTCCAACCACTGATGCCAACGGCATTGTTATTCTAAACATTGGTGAGGGTGCACCCATTTCAGGCACATTTAACGCTATTGATTGGAGTGCAGACGACCACTATTTGAATGTACAAATAAATACAGGAGGTGGCCTTATCGATATGGGCACAACCCAGTTTATGGCAGTGCCTTATGCCATACATGCAAAAACTGCAGAAAGTGTTAACAGTGTAACCACCTATTCTGTAGGTGATTATGCCCATGGCGGTATTGTATTTTGGGTTGACGAAACAGGGCAGCATGGACTGGTTTGTACAAAAGAAGACCAAAGCACAGGAATAAGATGGAATGCTGGAACTAATGGAGATACAAGAGCATATGCCGATGGCTTGTATGCTGGAGAGGCCAACACATCAATTATCATTGCGGCGCAGGTTGCCATTGGCGATGATGGAAATACCTATGCAGCTCGTATTTGTAATGAATTACAAATTACAGAAGGCGGTAACACTTATGGCGATTGGTACTTACCCTCAAAAGAAGAATTAAACCTGATGTACCAAAACAAAGCAGCTATTGATGCCACAGCAGTGGCAAATGGAGGCAGCAGTTTTGCTAGTAACTTCTATTGGAGTTCTACAGAGTACACTTTCGACGGCGCTTGGGCGCAGAACTTCGACGGTGGTGCCCAAATCTACGGTAATAAGTTTAGCACGGTCAGGGTGCGTGCTGTTCGTGCTTTTTAGCGATTTAATAGCTTTTGGAGGTCGAATTTTTTTGAACAACGGGAACATAATCCAACTTGCTTTGGCTGAATGTAATTGAAACATAGACTTTATAAAACAATAAATATTAACACATGAAACACATACTAACATGCATCATCGGCTTTGGGTGCTTATGGGTTCAAGCTCAAACCATCGAAAAATTCTCTATTGATAGTGGTGGTAACAGTACTTCAAACAGCAACATAACTATACTTTATACCATAGGCGAAGTAAACGTACAAGAACTCAATGCAGGTAATATTTTACTTTCAGAAGGATTTATAAGTTCTGATTTTGGTGAAACCTTGAGTATTGTTGACGATAATTTAATGGATAACCAATTGTTGTTGTACCCAAACCCTGTTAAAGATTTGGTGACTATTACTAATTTACCTTATGGCGAAACACGAATAATGGTATTTGATATTACTGGAAAAGTAATGGTATCGAAACTCACAAATGCAGAAACCACAACTTTAAATACAAGCAATTTTGCTAATGGTGTTTACCTTGTGCAGTTAAATCACAATGGAGCTATTGTCCATAAGAAATTGGTTGTTAACAAATAACACTTTTACACTTTTGTTTCAAACAGAATAGCAAAATAGAGAATAATTTTTGTAAAGTGCTTTAAACTACCTCTATAAAAAATTAATGACACAAAATAGTTTTTATTGTGTTCATCATTATGCTTTAAATGGGTTTCAATTTAATAATTAAAGATAACCGTTTAAGTTTGATTCACTTTTTTTGTTAAAAATGAATCAAATAAATTAGTCTTTCGAAAAAATACTTTTGAGTATTGTTTGAATACCTTTAAAGGCAAAAAACACAGCTCCAGCACAAATAAGAAGACTAATAATTAATAATGGAATATAAAATGGTTTCTCTTTATTGGTGGTAACTATATAAAATAGCGTTGGTCCAGCAAACATCATAATTAGTGATATTGCCATTTTTTTTATGCCTTTTACCAATACGTCTTTATTAGTTCTATTTGTTTCCATTTTTATAAGCTTTTACTGATGCCCTAACACTTTGATATTTATCCAATAAACTAGACGCTTCTTTAGCAGTAACTCCTAATTCATTCATTAGCATTTTTACACCTCTATCTACTAATTTGTTATTGCTCAACTGCATATCTACCATCTTATTTCCTTTAACTTTACCCAATTGAATCATGGTGGCTGTAGTAATCATATTCAGCACTAATTTTTGAGCAGTTCCAGCTTTCATTCTGGAACTTCCTGTTACAAATTCAGGGCCAACAATGACTTCGATTGGAAATTTAGCCGTTTGAGATAATGGACTATTATGATTACAAGTAATACATCCTGTAATGATATTATTTTTATTACACTCTTCAAGTGCTGAAATTACGTAAGGTGTTGTACCTGAAGCTGCAATTCCAACAACAATGTCTTTATTTGAAATATGGTGCTTTTTTAGATCTTTCCAGCCTTGAGTTGTAGAATCTTCGGCAAACTCGACCGCTTTTCTAATAGCTGCATCTCCTCCAGCAATTAAACCAACCACAAGCTTATGAGGCACTCCAAATGTAGGTGGACATTCGCTAGCATCTACAATACCTAAACGACCACTTGTACCTGCTCCTATATAAAATAAGCGTCCTCCAGATTTTAATTTTGAAACAACTTGAGCTACTAGAACTTCAATTTGTGGCAATGCTTTTTCTACTGCGAAAGGAACGGTTTTGTCTTCGTTGTTTATATTACTCAGTAATTCTGAAACACTCATCTTTTCCAGATGATTGTAGTTAGAATCTTGCTCAGTTGTTTTTGTGAAATCCATTCATCAAAAATACACAATTTGCGATGAGTTATTGAACTATGTATGTAATTTCATCAACTTCAGATAATCGAAAATAACCAAGTGGGAAATTATCGGGATTGGTTTCATTAATACAATTTCCTCTCACGGTTGCTGGTGTCGTTTCAAAAGGACCACCACCTTCTTCACTATTTTGTAATAAAAGAATAAACATATATTCGTAAAATGCTTCAGAAACACCGTGATTTTTAATGGTTACTTCGTGTCCAGTAGTTAAATCTTCTTCAGTATAAAAACCGAAAATTTGGTTTCCGTCGGTAAACTCATCATCGTAAACTTCTAGCGTTGGATATGCTGTAAAATTATTGCTGAACTCAAAGAAATAGTAGTTTTCTTCATTTTCAGGGTCGGTATAATAGGCCTTTAATTCGGTTTCCTCTCCAGTAAATCCACCATCATCCTTTTGTTCGACATAGTCAATTGGAACAACAGATTTTAATACTTCTGTGCCTGAATAAACATCGCCTTCATAGTTTATCACAAGCGAATATTCGGCATTTAAAACAGGTATAAATGTATTGTTTTTATAGATGCCAGTTGCACCATCTTCTATGAATTGGAATTCATTTCCGTTGGTGTCAAAAATTGATACCAGTGCATTATTTGCGGGAGGCGTTTCTAAATCGTAATAGGGCGCAGATAGAGATAATTTAATTTCTTGCTCGTTTCCGCTCGTTCCCTTAATCCAATTAATTGAAGCTTCGATGATTAACTTTGGTTTAGAAGTGTTTAACTCTAAATCGATGACATCTTCACAAGATACAAACAGTATGGTTATAAGTAATATTGCAGACTTTTTCATTGTTCTAAAATTTAAAGTTATAAGAAATAGAAGGGATCACTCCGAAAAGCGATAGCTTTAGAGCTTCGTTGGCACCAGTTGTTCTATTTTCCCTGAAACTAATTGAGGATGCATTTTTCCTGTTATATGCATTATAAAGACCAAATACCCATTCGGTTTTCCATTTTTTATCAGAATTTGGTTTAGGAATATATTTTGCAGACACATCCAACCTGTGGTAATTTGGTATTCTGCTGGAATTTCTGGCTTCATAAATTGGCACGGAAATACCATTGTATTCATACTGACCGTTCGGGAATGTTGCTGGCAAACCAGTTTGGAATAAAAAGTTGGAGCTAAAACTCCACTTCTCATTTAATTTATATGATGTAGTTACAGACACATCATGGGTTTTATCATAAGGCGTATTGTACCACAATCCATTATTAATTCCTATTTCTTCAGGAGTTCTCCCTTTTGTTTGTTGTTCTGATTTTGATAGGGTGTAAGCAATCCATCCTTGAAAGTCGCCTTCATTTTTTCTAAACAAGACCTCAAGACCGTAGGCTCTAGCTTTACCATTTAGAATCACTTGTTCAATAGCATTATTTGCTATTAAATTGGCACCGTCAATATAATCGATTCTGTTTTTTATGGTTTTGTAAAAGGTTTCAATCTCTAAATTGTAGGCGTTATCATGTATAGTTTTAAAATATCCCAAGGCAAATTGACGCAAAATTTGAGGCTTAACATATTTACCACTTGGCGTCCAAACATCCAAAGGTGTAGGCGAACTGGTGTTTGAAAGTAAATGTAAATATTGACTCATTTTGTTATAGCTCGCTTTTACCGAACTTTCCTCGTTTAGCTGATATGCTAAAGATAGACGTGGTTCAAAATTTGAGAACGACTCAATAACATCACTTCGTTTAAAACTTTCGGTATCAATTGGATCTGCTTTTTCATAAATTTTAAGTTCGGGATTAAAAATTAACGGATTGTCATTTTCATATACATTAAGTTCATCTTGTCCCAATCTTAAAAAAGAACTGAATCGCAATCCATAACTTAATGACAATTTATCGCTTACTTGATGTTCGGCATCAATATACAGAGCATTTTCAAAGGCATATTTATCAATTAATTTAAACGGATTGATTCCTGAGGTTTCCGTTGTTGGTTTTATATCACCTGGATTAAATTTGTAATAGATGCTATTTAAACCGTATTGTAGTTTGAAGTTATTGGATATGTAATGCTTTAAATCATATTTTACATTAAAATTTCTAATGCCAGACGTCCAATCGAACTCAACAAAATTGAGTTTTAAATCGTAGTCATAATCAGAATAAATAAGTGATAAATTAGAGAATAATTTATCGGAGAACAAATGATTCCATCTAAAGTTAATGACAGCATTTCCATAGGCATTTTCAAAACTATCCGAAATATTAAAAACATCCCTTCCAAAATATCCAGACAGATAAATATTGTTTCTGTCGTTTAATTTATAACTTAATTTTGTATTCAAATCGTAGAAATAAGCAATATTATCAATATCAAACAATGGTAAAAACAAATGCGCATAACTACTACGTCCTCCTAGTAGAAAAGAGCCTTTTTCTTTTTTAATTGGGCCTTCTGCCAGCAATCTGCTAGAAACCAAACCAATACCACCATTTAATTTAAACTCGTTACTGTTACCTTCTTTTTGATAAATATCTAAGACCGAAGAAACTCTTCCTCCATATTTTGCAGGAATTCCGCCTTTATAAAGCTTTATATCTTTAATGGCATCAGGATTAAACACTGAAAATAAACCGAACAAATGTGAAGAATTAAAAATAGTGGCTTCATCTAAAAGAATTAAATTTTGATCAGCAGCACCACCACGAACATTAAAACCAGAAGCACCTTCGCCAGCAGTTGTAACACCTGGTAGTAGGGTGATGGATTTAATCAAATCTACTTCACCGAGTACCACGGGAATTTGCTTAATAGTATTGATTGATAAAGAATTTAAACTCATTTGTGGCTTCCTGATATTGAGTTTTTCCACATCTTCAACAATAATTATTTCATCTAAGCTTTGACTATCTTCAGTTAATTTAAAGTTTAACGTTTGGTCTTTATCAAGGTTGATGGTTTTAACAATGCTTGCATAACCCAAATAACTTATTTGAAATTCATACACACCTTTATCCAGCGTAATGGAATAAAAACCATATTCAT
>JAGQYS010000099.1:0-151 GCA_020435965.1 Flavobacteriaceae bacterium
TCAGTCAGGTTGACTGCTACCTTTCTGAAGAAGCAGCAAAAGCTTACTTGCTTATCATAAAAAAAATCTGTCAAGGTAAATCCATGCCTTTACTAATTGATATCCGTAATTTTATAGGAAATTTTTCTCCCACTGCTGCAAAAATGTTTGC
>JAGQYS010000099.1:159-4359 GCA_020435965.1 Flavobacteriaceae bacterium
AATAGTCCCATCTTAAAACATCATGTGATGTTACAGGCTTTTGTGGCAGACACGTTAAATAGCAAACTCCTTATCAGTTCTTATGTTAGGATTTACACCAAGGACTCCCATGTTAAGATATTTAACGATTTTGAATCTGCTCTGGCATATTGTATTGAATATAAAAATAAATTTTTAACTCAAAAAAATTAAAGGCTTAGAACATGCAGGACAATATGCTATTGAATTCTTTTGAAAACCATTTTATCGTCTCCATTTCAGACACTCAAGGGAACATTGTTTATTCCAATGATAATTTTTTAAAATTATTAAATAAACCAATCAATCAAAGTGTAGGGCAGGCTCAGGAATTGCTTAAATCCCTTTTGCAAACCAAAGAGCTCTTTTGTCAAGTTTGGAGAGCGATCTTGGCTGGCGAAAAGTGGAGAGGCATCTTGTTCTATAAAGGGAATGGCAATAAAAATCATTGGTTAGATACAACCATTAGTCCCATTAAAAATGAAAACGGACACATTGTAAGGTATGTAACCATAAGCAATGATATCACTAATTATTATTGCAAGGAAACTCACAACAATACCATATACTGTAAAGAAAAGAAGCTAATAGAAAATTTTACCAAGGAAGTACTGTACATAAATAGATATGGAAAAATAATCAACACCTCAGAAAACATTTTAAACAATACCTACAATAGTATAGTGGGATCCAATATCTATGACTTTATTCATCCTGCCAACCATGGATATATAAAAGAGCAGGTTGACAAGGTGTTTGATAAAGGTAAAAAATGTAAATATCAGTCGGTAGGATTGTCTCCCAAAGGAAACCAAACCTTATATGTCTCCAAGATCAAACCTGTGTTTAATTTAGATAACGAGGTTATCTACGCCACCTTAAAATCTAAAAAACATAGAAACAATAGCAATGCCAATAATAAGCTTAAAGCTATTGAAACCAAATACAGTAACATATTTCAATCTATAAATGTTGGAATATTGGTTGTTGCCAATAGTGTAGGAAACATCATTGAATGGAATAAAGGAGCTGAGTTGGCTTTTGGCTACTCCAGTTCAGAAATCATAGGAGAACCATTAACCATCTTAATGTCTAAAAAACAAGTGGATGTTGGTATTAAAGAATTGCTGAAAGCCAAAAACAAATTGGACAATAACACGTATGACGACACCATAGAAATGTTGGGCCAAAGAAAGAATGGTGAAGAATTTCCAGTAGAATTTGCCATGAGCCATTGGCGAAATGGCAAAGAAAAATTTTACTGTGCTTTTATGTTGGATATTTCCAAACGAAAAAAACTGGAAGAAAAATTAAAAAAGACCACTAAAGATTTAGAACTGTTTTTATATCGTTCTGCACATGAGTTAAAAGCGCCACTTACTTCTGCTGAAGGCTTACTTCTTTTGTTAAAAGAAGAGAAGCAAAGCAAAAGGGTGTCCCTTCTAATAAACATGCTTGATGAAACCTTGGAAAAAGGGCGTTTGCTCCTGGATGATTTGGCTTTTGCCTCAATCATTTCAGAAAAAAGAAGAAGCATTACTGTCATAGATTTTAAATCCAAAATTAACACGACCCTGGAAACTTTTAAAGGGATTAAAAATTTTGATGCTATAAAATTCCAGGTTCAAGTAGAGCAAAAAACAGATTTTTACTTTAATCAAGAGCTCATGGATTCTGTTTTTCAAAACTTAATACATAACGCTATTTGTTTCTCTAAATCAAAAACCAACAACCACACACCAATCACAAAAATTAAGGTAAAGGTTTCAGAAAAACATGTGAGCGTAATAGTTGCAGATAATGGTCTGGGAATTAGTAATGAATTTATAGATAAAGTCTTCGATCTTTATTTTAAGGCAAATAGTGTCAACTCCAATGGTGCTGGATTGGGATTATATATTGTGAAACGAATAGTGGACGATTTTAATGGGCATGTTACTGTAACCAGTAAAATAAACAAAGGCACTTCGTTTGAAGTGATTTTACCAAATTTAAAAGAAGGAGAATTAAATAATGATTAAAAATGTGATGCTGATTGATGACAACAAAATAGACTTATTTGTCAATCAAAGAATTATTGAAAAATACAATCCTGAAATAGGTATAAAGACATTTAACAATGCCATTTCTGCAATAAGTTTTTTTAAGCTTTTGGAACTCAATATCAACATAAAACCTTTAACGGTTCCAGATGTTGTTTTGTTGGATATCAATATGCCAGAAATGAATGGGTTTAACTTTTTTAAAGAATTTAACAGGTTAAACCTTATTGATAAAAGTAAAATAGATATCTATATGTTATCCTCTTCGCTTTGCCCAGACGATATTTATAGAGCTCGAATGGAAACCCATTGTTCTGGATATATTACCAAACCCTTAACAGTCCCTAAACTTGAAAATGTGTTTAACAAATCTGTAAATAATGTGGAATATGAAAAATTCAAAAAAATAATCTAGACCTAAAAACCAATTATTAACCAAATCTTAAAAAATGAACTTAAAACCTAAACTACTGCCTGTTTTTGTTTTGGGTATCTGCTCTCTGGCAAATGCACAAATAATTAACAATGGCATAATTAAAATTACAACAAACACAAACGTGTTTGTTCAGGACGAGTACACAAACGATACTTCGGGAAATCATGTTTGTGATGGCAATTTTTACCTAAACAGTAATTTTGTAAACAATGGAACCACATCTGCATCCTCTGGGACCACTTATTTTAAGAGTGCCACCAACAATCTGTTAACCTTGTCAGGAACCAGCGACAATGCCAATTTTTACAATTTAGAAATTGATGTCACTGCTGCTGATAAGAAAGGGGTTTCTGTGGCAAATAATTTTGCATTGCAAGTGGCAAATGCTGTGCATTTTAAAAGTGGCGATTTAAGGCTTGTAGGAGAAGCCCAGCTTATACAGGAGCATGCTGGAACAGACAACAATACGGCTGTTTCTGGAAAACTGCTTGTAGACCAACAAGGAACTGTGTCTCCTTTTCAATATGATTATTGGTCATCACCAGTAACTAATGGAGGCATGTTTTCTCTTTCTGGAGGAAAGTTTGATGGCTCAGATGCCGTAATCAATGCTTTTAATCCTACACAAATATTGTTCAATTCTGGCTCGCCTTACAATGGGTTACCATCTGTATTGGATGGAGGAGGCAATGTTACAACAGCCTTAACCATTAATACCAGATGGCTTTATAAATATTCTAGAGGCTCTGGCTCTTATGCAGAATGGATTGCTTTAAATGGTTCAAGTACCTTGCTTCCAGGGGAAGGTTACACCATGAAAGGTCCCAATGCTTTAACTGCCAAGCAAAATTATGTGTATTATGGACTGCCAAATAATGGCGATTATCAGTTTGCAATAACCACTGGAGAAAGTATTTTATTGGGAAACCCTTATCCATCTGCATTAGATGCTGAAAAATTCCTGAACGATAACATTTCTGTGGTAGAGTCCCTTTATTTTTGGGTGGATGGAGGATCGACGTCTCATGTGCTATCAGATTATTTAGGAGGATATGCCATAAGAAACCTTACTGGAGGAACACCTCCTTCCATTGCTTCACCACTTATTTCAGGAATTGGTACCTCGGGAACAGTGACTGCACCTTCACAATATGTGCCAATTGCCAAAGGGTTTTTTGTGCTAGCCATAGGTTCTGGAAATGTTGTTTTTAATAATTCACAGCGTTATTTTAAAACAGAATCCAATAGATTGGTTTCTCAAGGCTCAAATGATTTAGATGCTAGCAATAAGTACCTTAGAATAGGTTATGAAGATCCTGAAGGTTTTCATAGACAGTTGTTGTTGGGCTTTATGCCAAATTCTTCGGCAGATTTAAGCTATAATCCTGGATACGATGCCATTCAGTTAATGACTAGGGAAGACGATGTGTTTTTTATTATAGACAACAATCCCAACAAACAGTATGCCATTCAAGGTGTTAATGGTTTTTCGGAATTCATGGAATTTCCCATAGGACTGGTCATTTCTGAAGCAGGAACCCATCAACTAATGTTGGATGCTGTTGAAAATTTTACAGAAACCGTTTATTTAAAGGACAATCTATTGAACACAACCCATGATTTAACTGCGTCTAATTTCGAAATTAATTTACCAGCAGGAGACTATTTGGACAGGTTCTCTATAGTTTTCCAGCCGGCTGAGAC
>JAGQYS010000100.1:0-7980 GCA_020435965.1 Flavobacteriaceae bacterium
GAAGAGTAGGTCACCGCCTTTTTTGCGCTAACTTTATCGTTAGTGTTTATTAAACCCTTACTAGTAATAGTAAGGGTTTTTTTGTTTAAAAGCGTCTAAACTTCTTTTTTCTTATATTTCAAATATTATATTATAGTGATTTTAAATGAAAAATTATGAACTAAGTTTAGCCTGGGAATTTGTAAATAACACAAATCGTACAATATTTTTGACAGGAAAGGCAGGAACAGGAAAAACAACTTTTTTACATAGCCTAAGAAGCAATTCCTTAAAGCGTATGGTAGTAGTAGCTCCAACTGGAGTTGTTGCTATTAATGCAAAAGGTGTTACTATTCATTCTTTTTTTCAAATGCCTTTTGGGCCAATTTTACCAGATGACAATTTGGATAGATCTTCAGAGTTTAGTAGAAAATTCAGTAAAACAAAAATAAACATTATTAAGTCATTGGATTTGTTGGTTATTGATGAAATAAGTATGGTTCGTGCCGATTTACTTGATGGCATCGATAAGACTTTGAGACGTTTCAGAAGCAAAAATGAAGTTTTTGGAGGTGTTCAATTATTGATGATTGGCGATTTACAGCAACTATCTCCAGTTGTAAAAGAAAATGAATGGCAATTACTAAAGCCTTTTTACAAAAACGCCTATTTTTTTAGTAGCCAAGCATTTCAGCAGTGCAATGCTATAACTATTGAATTAAAACATATTTATAGGCAAGATAATCCTGAGTTTATAAAAATTCTCAATGAAATTAGAACAAATACTTTAACACAATCATCGGCAGACGAATTAAACAAACGGTATTTCCCAGATTTCAAAGTAGATGAAGGTTATATAGCTCTAACAACTCATAATCATAAGGCCGAACGAGTTAACAATGCAGAACTTGAAAAATTAAAAGCTAAGCCTCACACATATTACGCAAATGTTGAAGGTAAATTTCCTGAACATTCTTATCCTAATAAAGAAGAACTTATTTTTAAAGTTGGCGCTCAGGTTATGTTCATTAAAAATGATAACGACCAAGAGAAACGTTATTTCAATGGTAAAATTGGTAAAGTGGTATCATTGACTCAAGATGAAATTACAGTTCGTTGTCCAGAGGATGATTTTGATATCATTGTTATACCTCAAGTTTGGGAAAACATCAATTATTCGGTTAATACTGAAACTAAAGCAATTATAGAAAATAGTATTGGCTCATTCACACAAATGCCATTACGTTTGGCATGGTCTATTACCATTCATAAAAGTCAAGGATTAACCTTTGAAAAAGCCATTATTGATGCCGAGGGTGCTTTTGCTCATGGTCAAACTTATGTGGCGCTTAGTAGATGTAAATCTTTAGAAGGCTTAGTGCTGACAAGTAAAATAGATAATGGTCAAATTATTAGCGACAATAATGTGTTTTCGTTTAATAAGCAAACTGAAGATAATCAACCAGATGATATAGTTCTTCAACAATCAAAAGCTGAATTTCAGTTGCAATTAATTTTTGAAGTGTTCAATTACTATTCCTTTTTATACCCTATTGGACGAATATTAGACGTTTATTATAAAAACAGGAATAGTATTCAAGGAACTATTGAAAAACCTGTAAATACAATTAAAACCTGTGTTACAAACTTTTTAAAAGTAAATAATACCTTTTACGAGCAGCTTAAACTATTGACTAAAGATAATCAAGAACCTGAAAACAATCCGCAACTGCAAAAACGTTTTCAAAAAGCGTTAGCTTATTTTAATTCGGAGTTTAAAACCAATATTAGTGAAGCATTTAAAAATTTTGGTTTTACCACAGACAATAAAGCTGTTGAAAAAGACATTGTTAAACATGCAGAAGCGCTTGATGAATTAATTACCGCAAAGCAACTTTATTTTAATGGACTTAAAGACGCATTTAACGTAAAGGCTTTTTTAGAGTTAAGAGCTGAGTCTGTTTTTGTGAAAGACAAACCTAAGAAAATCAGAAAATCAATTATTGATAGTACAGAAAACGTTGAACTATTTGAACGACTGAGAACACTTAGAAGCCAAATTGCAGATGACCAAAATTTAATACATTACCAAATATTCAATCAAAAATCACTGTATGAAATGTGCGAACTATTGCCAACAACCAGCCAGCAATTAAAGCAAATAAATGGCATGGGTAAAGTACGTGTTGAAAAATATGGCGATGCTATTTTAGAGATTATTATTGATTTTTGTAAGGAAAACGACCTTGAAATCTCCAATGAAATTGTGATTTTTGAAAAACCTAAGAAAAATAAAATAGACACAAAAAGAGTGTCATTAAATTTATTCAAATCTGGAAAATCTGTTCTGGAAATTGCAAAGGAAAGAGACCTAACAACCAATACAATTACAGGTCATTTGGCTAGTTTTATACCTTCAGGCGAAGTAAAAATAACCGATTTGATTTCTGAAGAAAACTATAAAGAGCTTAAAAAAATCATACCTAAAAAAGAATTTGAAAGCCTAACCGATTTAAAAAATCAATTGGACGACAAATATTCATATAGTGATTTAAAATTAGTGCTTACAGAATTAACGCAATAAGCTTTAGCCCTTAATAATTCCTCTAGAAATAACGATTTTTTGAATTTCGCTTGTGCCTTCGTAAATTTGAGTGATTTTTGCATCACGCATTAAACGCTCTACATGATATTCTTTTACAAAACCATTTCCACCATGAATTTGCACAGCTTCAACAGTATGGGTCATTGCAACTTGTGAAGCATAAAGTTTAGCCATTGCACTGGACATACCGTAATTGTTTCCTTGATCTTTGTCCCAAGCTGCTTTCATAACCAACATTCTCGCTGCTTCTATTTCAGTTGCCATATCGGCTAATTTAAAAGCGATAGCTTGATGGTTGCATATTTCGGTGCCAAAAGCTTTACGTTCTTTACTATATTTTAAAGCTAATTCGTAAGCGCCAGATGCAATGCCTAAGGCTTGAGATGCTATACCAATTCTACCTCCAGACAAGGTTTTCATAGCAAATTTAAATCCAAAGCCATCTTCGCCAATTCGGTTTTCTTTTGGTACTTTCACATCATTAAATTGAAGCGTATGAGTGTCGCTTCCTCTAATTCCCAACTTATCTTCTTTTGGTCCAATATCAAATCCTTCCATACCTTTTTCAACAATGAAGGCATTGATGCCTCTATGGCCTTTTTCTCTATCTGTTTGAGCTATTACTAAATAAACATCTGCTCTTCCGCCATTGGTAATCCAATTTTTCGTACCATTTAAAATATAATGGTCGCCATTATCGATTGCTGTAGTTTTTTGTGAAGTTGCATCACTTCCAGCTTCAGGCTCGCTTAAACAAAACGCACCAACAAATTCGCCTGTAGCTAATTTTGTTAAGTATTTTTGTTTTTGCTCCTCATTACCATAAGCTTCAATGCCATAGCATACCAAAGAATTATTTACCGACACAATAACTGAAGCAGATGCATCAACTTTGGATAATTCTTCCATAATCAGCACATAAGAAATAGCATCCATTCCACTTCCTCCATATTTCGGGTCAACCATGATGCCTAAAAAACCTAGCTCTCCCATTTTTCTTACTAATTCATTTGGGAATTGCTGTTTTTCGTCACGTTCTATTACTCCTGGAAGTAATTCGGTTTGTGCAAAATCTCTTGCTGCGTCGCGAACCATTAAGTGTTCTTCGGTAAGGCTAAAATCCATTGTTTTGTTAAGTATTGTGTAATTGATAAAAAATGTACGCAAAGATACTGCTTTATTGTTTTTTTTTCAATTTGAATATATATTTTTACATTATATGTTAAAATCTAAATATTATGTTATTGGTGTAATGTCTGGAACCTCTCTTGATGGGTTGGATTTTGCTTATGTTGAATTTAATTTTAATAGCTCATGGTCTTTCAAAATCATTAAAGCAGAAACTATTGAGTATTCAAAAGAATGGAAAAACATACTTAAAAACTTAGTTTCAAATACATTAGAAGAATTGCACAAGATTGACAAAAATTACACATCATATCTTGGGTTCACTATTAATGAATTTATAAAGCGGAATAATATTTTAGAGTTAGATGCAGTATGTTCTCATGGTCATACAGCACTACATCAACCTGAAAAGGGATTGACATATCAAATTGGCAACCAAAAACAGCTTAGTAAGTTAATTGGAAAAACTGTTGTATGTAATTTTAGGGTACAAGATGTTGAACTTGGCGGTCAAGGAGCGCCTTTAGTACCAATTGGTGATAAGCTCTTATTTTCAAAATATGATTATTGCATCAACCTTGGAGGCTTTGCAAATATTTCAACAGATATTTATAAACAAAGAATAGCTTACGATATTTGTCCTGTAAATATTGTGTTGAATGATTATGCTTCTAAACTAGGACTTGATTATGACTGCAATGGAGATCTGGCTGCATCAGGAAACATAAATGAAGCTTTACTTTCAAAGTTGAATAACTTGGAGTTTTATAAGTTAAATCCTCCTAAAAGTTTAGGGTTAGAATGGGTAAGGAAAACCATATTTCCTTTGATAAAAGCATACAATTTAAAAATTGAAGATATTTTAAGAACTTTTGTAGAGCATATTGCATGCCAAATAACAAGAGAAATAAATACATCTAGAAATACTTCGGTGCTTATAACTGGAGGTGGTGTCTATAATTTATTTCTTATGGATAGAATAAAAGCACTAACAGACAATACAATTATAATTCCTTCTAAGAAAATTATTGAATACAAAGAAGCATTGATTTTTGGTTTGTTAGGAGTGTTAAAACTTAGAAATGAGGACAATTGCTTAAGCAGCGTTACAGGAGCTAGTAAAAATCACAGTTCTGGAAATATATTTCACCCTTAAATTTAGTTATATTTAACATTCAGATATCTTTAGTTTTTTATATTTGTTATTGCACATTAGCCAGCCATTCTATATGAAAGAATTACTTCAGAAATATGAAAATAAAGCACCAGAAATAGTATTTAATTGGAAAGATTCTGAAACTGAAGCTGAAGGTTGGACTGTGATAAACTCATTGCGAGGAGGAGCAGCAGGAGGAGGCACCAGAATGCGAAAAGGGCTTGATATGAACGAAGTATTGTCGTTGGCAAAAACCATGGAAATTAAGTTTACCGTTTCTGGGCCAGCAATAGGTGGTGCAAAATCAGGCATTAATTTCGACCCAAAAGATCCGCGCAAAAAAGGTGTATTAGAACGTTGGTACAAAGCTGTTTCACCTTTGTTGAAAAGCTATTATGGAACAGGAGGTGATTTAAATGTTGATGAAATTCATGAAGTAATACCAATAACTGAAGAGTCTGGTGTATGGCATCCGCAAGAAGGAGTTTTTAATGGACATTTTAAGCCAACAGAAGCCGATAAGATAAATCGTATTGGGCAACTGCGCCAAGGTGTAATAAAAGTGATTGAAAATCAAAGTTATTCGCCAGATGTTTCAAGAAAGTTTACAGTAGCTGATATGATTACTGGTTTTGGTGTTGCTGAAGCTGTAAAACATTACTATAATATATATGGAGGTAATGTTATTGGTAAGCGAGCAGTTGTTCAGGGATTTGGAAATGTAGGTGCCGCTGCAGCCTTTTATTTAGCACAAATGGGAGCTAAAGTTGTAGGAATTATAGATGCTGTTGGAGGATTAATTAATGAAGATGGATTTACTTTTGAAGAAATCACAAACTTATTTCTCGAAAAAACTGGAAATACACTTGAAAGTGATAATCTAATTCCTTTTGACGAGATCAATCAAAAAATATGGTCGTTACAAACTGAAATATTTGCACCATGTGCAGCATCAAGATTAATAACAAAAAATCAAATTGACAGCATGATAGAAAATGGTTTAGAGGTTATTTCTTGTGGTGCAAATGTGCCTTTTGCTGATAAAGAGATTTTCTTTGGGCCAATTATGGAATTTACCGATAGTAAAGTAAGCCTAATCCCAGATTTTATCTCAAACTGCGGAATGGCTCGCGTATTTGCCTATTTTATGGAACGACGTGTAGAAATGACTGATGAAGCTATTTTTGAAGATACCTCTAATACTATAAAATCTGCAATTCAAAATATATATAATAACAACCATCATAAAACTGAATTAAGTAAAACCGCTTTCACTTTAGCATTAAGTGAACTTGTATAATTTAAAAACTAACCACATATGGAAGCAGCAATTATCATTGTATTTGTAGTAGGCTATTTAGCCATTACCCTTGAACATAATATAAAAATAGACAAACTTATTCCAGCTTTGGTCATGATGGCCATAAGTTGGGCTCTTATTTCTTTAGGAATTGATCATTTTCATGAGTGGTTTGATTCGGCAAACCATGGTTTGGTAGAAGGCTATACAGCAATGGATCATGATAGCAGGATGCACTTAATGGAAGAAACCCTGTTACATCACCTTGGGAAAACCGCAGAAATTTTAGTGTTTCTTTTGGGTGCAATGACTATTGTTGAAATTATAGATTATTTCGACGGTTTTGCAACAATAAAAAGTTTTGTAAAAACTAAAAAGAAAACCAAAATTCTTTGGATTTTTTCAATCTTGGCATTTATACTTTCAGCAATAATAGATAACCTAACTGCGACAATTGTATTGATTTCAATTTTACAAAAAATAGTAAAAGACAGAGAAATACGTTTGTGGTACGCAGGTTTAATCATTATTGCAGCAAATGCTGGAGGCGCATGGTCACCTATTGGTGATGTAACTACAACGATGCTTTGGATTGGTAATAAAGTAAGTACAGGTCACCTAATAGGTTACTTGTTACTACCTTCTTTTGTGTGTATGGCATTGCCATCATTTATAGCTTCATTTTTACCTGTATTTAAAGGTAATTTAGAAGTTGAAGATAGCAGTGACGAAGGTCCAAAAAGCAAATTTAGTTCAACCATGTTGTTTTTAGGATTAGGAGCCATTGTTTCTGTACCAATTTTTAAAGTAGTTACTCATTTACCACCTTATGTTGGTATGATGTTGGCTTTAGGAGTTGTTGCTATTTTTGCCGAAGTATATAGTAACTCCAAATTTAGTATGACTGTTGTAGGGGATGAAGAAAGCGATGGTCACGCACATCATAGCCCAGTACACCATTCTTTATCAAAAATTGAGTTGCCAAGTATTTTATTCTTTTTAGGAATATTAATGGCTGTTGCAGCATTAGAGTCTTTAGGTATTTTATTTGAATTTGCATCTTCTTTAAAAGAAAATACACCAATGTTAGGCACTGAGTTACATGGTGAAGGAGTTTCAGATTTGGTAATTTTAGCCTTAGGAGTTGGATCTGCTGTAATTGACAATGTACCACTTGTGGCTGCAAGTTTAGGTATGTTCTCAGAGCCTATTGATAATGAGTTGTGGCACTTTATTGCTTACTCAGCAGGAACAGGTGGAAGTATGTTAATTATTGGTTCTGCTGCAGGAGTTGTTGCCATGGGAATGGAGAAAATAGATTTCTTCTGGTATTTAAAAAAGATATCTTGGCTGGCTTTAATTGGCTTTTTAGCTGGTGCAGCAGTATTCTTTTACACAAGAACACTCTTTTAAATACTTTATTTAGAAATCAGTCGTTATTATTCAAAATCTAACAATACAATTATATGTTATATTCAGCAATGCTTAAAACTGTACAAGATGGTGCAGAGCTTATTACTGATGAAGAATCTGTAGAAAAAACACTTTCCATTATAGAGCTTATCTCAAGTGGTGGATTGGCAGGACAAATAATCATTTTGGTGCTTTTCTTATTGTTAATGGTAGCGTCATATATTTATTTTGAACGTATTTTTGCCATAAAAGCGGCATCAAAAATAGATGCAAACTTTATGAATCAAATAAAGGATCATGTTACTAATGGGAAAATAGATTCTGCTCAAGTGCTTTGTGCTCAGATAAATACACCTGTTTCAAGATTAATTAGTAAAGGGATTACCAGAATTGGAAAAC
>JAGQYS010000100.1:8004-8148 GCA_020435965.1 Flavobacteriaceae bacterium
ATATCAATACAGCTATTGAAAATGCTGGTCGTTTAGAAGTTTATGGCTTAGAAAAAAATGTCAGTGTTCTGGCAACAATTTCTGGAGCTGCACCAATGATTGGGTTTCTTGGTACAGTTATTGGAATGATATTAGCCATATTTG
>JAGQYS010000101.1:0-526 GCA_020435965.1 Flavobacteriaceae bacterium
CAGGAATTAATTCTTCTGCAATAAAGGCTCTAAAATCTTTAGCTCCATCTGTAATTGGACAATATTGCTCATCATCTTTTACTTCTGAAAGACCTGTTAAATCTCTTCCTCTTACTGTATTTTCTATTCCGACTAAAATGAAAGCTGGTATTTTATTCTCTTCTAACAGTTTAGAGAGCGTATTTGCAATGTGAGGAAAATCTTCCTTTATACCTCCATCTGGCATATATAATACAGGAAAACTTTCTGTTGAGTCTTTGTAATTTGGTGGTGTCCAAACATTAATAACACGAGTTTCATTTACATGCTTAGATTCTATAGTAAGACTGTCATGTTCGGGTATTGGGTCATTGTATGTTGTGCCTTTGTCTTTACAGCCTAAAAAGAAGACTATTGTAGTTAAGATTAGAATTGTTTTTTTCATTTTTCAGAATACTTTATTAGTATTTCATTTTTCAGAAAGTTCTTTTAGTTTATTTAAGGCTTTTGGCCAAGTAGTATCAAAATAATCAAGATAGTCCTCATC
>JAGQYS010000101.1:686-5237 GCA_020435965.1 Flavobacteriaceae bacterium
ACAAACTTGAATGGGATATTATCAGCAATTTCAGATACCATTCCACCACGTTTGCCATTTTCGTCAGTTCCGACAAAATAGATTTTAGATCCTTTATCCCAATTGCCTTCATAGGTTGAGGTTGGATTAAATTCGGCGGTCCACTGCTCGTAGGTTTCAATATTTTCAATACCCAGCATGGTATTGTAAACCTTTTGGGCAGATGCGTTAATATCTATTTTGAATTGTAGTTTTTTCATGATTTATATATTTATTGGAAGTTTTGATTGGCTTGTTTGGCTTTTACATTTATAGTTTGTTATACTCCTTACAAAAGTAGGAGAGAACCTGTCTGCCGACAGGTGGCAAGCAATTACTTATAGCCATTATTGTAATGCGTTTTTTTAGTTCATTTCCTTTACTCCATTCATTAATTTTCTATTCAAGTTAATACTTAAAGAAAGTCGATGATTGCTTACATTTCTTAAATTACCATTATTGAAAGCAATTCCATAGCCGTAGGTTAAATTTATAAAACCTAAATAACTAAACCCAATTTCTGGTAAAAGTCGAAATTCTGATTTATCATTTTGAAAATAATTTACAGTTGATAACCTCATTGAAAATACGGTAGCAGAAATTTCATAACCAAGTTTTGGTGCTATTGTATAGTTTTCATCACTTCTAAAGTTCGATTCAAAACCAATCCTAAAACCAGTAACCCCGACTATGGGGATTTTGGAATTCTCTACTGCTACTTTTCCAGCTATGATATTTACATCAGCAAATAAATTGCTCTGTAAAATAATTCCAGACGATAAAACAAAGTCAGTTTTTGGTTTTCCTTTTTCTTGAGAACAGCAAAATATTGAATAAAGGATGACAAAAAGAAATGTCAGGTTTTTAATCATATCCAATTTTCACTTTTAAATGCATTACAACGGTCTAGTGTATGATTTCGTTGCGTGATTAACCACTAAAGTTAGCAAATAATCACAGATAGAAAATTTCAGCGAAATTTTCGTAAGTAAGCTTTTACTAGCAATGACTTATACACATTATTGTGTGTAGTTATTTTATAAAATCATACCATTTTTTAGCAAGTTTTACACCACCATAATCTACAGCAAAATCAAATGCTGTTTCATTATCATTATTACGTAAGTTTTTATCAATACCATTTCGGTATAATAATAAAGAGTTCTTATTATTCATATCATAGCCGCCATCAATAAAATTTGAAATTTCATTTTCTACCGAAACATGTAAAGCTGAATTTCTCTCATTATTGATATGATTAATGTTTACTTTGTTATACTTTAAAATTCTTTTTGTTTTTCTGACATCTGAATAAACATTAAACAAAAGTGTTCCGTTTTCTTCATCAAGAGTTTCAAAATCCGGATAATTTTCTAAGCAATATTTAAAAATATTAAAGTCTACTTGGTTAAGACAAGCAGTTAATAAAGCTCTTTTTTTAAAACTTATGCTATCGAAACATGAATCGCTGTTTGAATCATTGAGCATTTCAACAACTCTCATATCGCCATAATGAATAGCCGCTAAAAAACAAGTTTGAGGATACCATGTGTTTGTGTAAATAAAATCTAAATTTGTTCCAGCTTTTAACAATAAGGAAATCATCTCATACTTGTTTTCAATCCTACCTAAACCAGTAATTAGGCTATGCAATGCTGTACTTCCATCTATATTCAAGTTAACATCTATTCCTTTGTCTAATAAAAATCTAATAAGTTCAATATTCTTGTGAAAACATGCAATATGTAGTAAGGAATTACCAGAAGGATTTTTTAAACCTAATGATTTACGTATGTAAAGGTAATTAAGGTCATTATATTTATAAAGGAAAGATTTAGTTAAGCTTAATTGAACATCTTTATCAGAAGCATTCCAAATTTCTAAAAACTCTTGTTCTTGATTAGTCACTTTTTTCTTTTAATTACACACAACAATTGGATATACGTATTACGCATATCCACATTATATGTTTTATCATCACAATTTACAGAAAATAAAAACCACTAATTAAGTTATTAGTGGTTTTTTATAACTATTGCTTTTGTCTTTTTAATTAAGGAGTAGAGGCCACAACACCAAGTGTATAGAGTTGCTCCATCGTTGGGCTTTCGCTACCACCTGCTGGCTCTAAGGTTATACCAAAGGCCTGGCTTTCGTTAGCATTGGCAATGGTAAATATTTTGTTATCGTCGGTATTAAAGTCGTCAATAGTACCTAAACTGGTTGGTGTTAACGGATTTAGTGTTAAAGACCATACTTGCCATACTTTACCTTCTGGTGCGTTTGGTAAACCTTCACCATCTAAGTAAATGGTATTATCGGCCTTGTTCCAATACACTTTAGCATAGGTAGCAGCGTAGTCGCCTTGGCCGCCCAATGGCACGGCAATAATATCCTTATCTCTTATGGCATCTAGCAGAGTTTTGGTTGCTGCAAGATCGCCTCTGGCTTCTTCAATTTGTATCTCGAGATATTGCTTTTCGGTAGAAACGGTTTGTAGTTCTTCTTCAACCTTATTTTTATTGTTGAGTGTCCATAACAAGCCACCAGCAAGTAAGACAGAAGCTGCCCAACCTGTGTAAGAAATCCAGTTAGGTTTTCTTGGTTTTAGGTCTACAACTTTAGTGTCTGTGCTTAATTTACCTTTAAACGATTCAAAATCTATAGCATGTGGAGATACAGCTGCTGTGAGTTTTACAACGGCTGCTTCTATTTCTAAAACTTCTTGCAATATTTCAGGATGTTGTTGCATCAAGTTATAAACCTCCTGATTTTCTTTTTCAGAAAGCTTACCTGCCACGTAGAGCTCTAAAATACCCGATTCTATGTATGCTTTTATATCCATATTACAATACCATATCCCTTAGTTCCTGAATACAGTTTCTATTTCTTGTTTTTATTGTGCCAATAGGCATTTTTAATTCTTCGGAAGCTTCTTTTTGCGTAAATCCTTTAAAATATAACAACTCTATAACTTCCTTACATTTTTTACCAAGGTTGGTCACAAACTTTTTAATTCCGATGGCATCTGTGCTATCATCTAAATTATCATTGCTTGTTATGATATCTACGAAATAATCGGAGTTGAGGTTTTGTTTAGATTGTTTAAAGGCTTTAGACCTTGTAACATCTATGGCTGCATTACGTGCTATATTTAATATCCACGTAAAGAAACGTCCTTTTTTTGAAGAATAGGTGTCTGCATTATGCCAAGCCTTTATAAAGACATCTTGCATAACTTCGTCTGCAATATCAGCATCTTTTACAATATTGTACACCACACCATGTATACTTTGGCTATACATGCCATAAAGTTTTTTGAAAGCAACCTGATTTTTAGATTGAAATTGCTGTACCAGTGTTTCTAATTCGGTCATACGCGACTTGCTTAGAATTTTTGCAGACAAGGGGAAGTGTTAGTACTGCAATAGCTCTAGCTATTTATTTTTAGTTAGTGTTATTTATCAAATATAGTTATTCTTTTCTTAAATAGGTGCTTACTTCAATGGCAACTTCTTCCCATGTTTTGCTTACACCATCTGGACCTTTATGTAACTCAAAACACACTTTATTAAGAGAAGCTAAAGCTTCCAAGGCATTCCAATCTTTCAATTGCATTACTGTTGTCATTTTTACACGTCTTTCATCAGTAATAGTAACATCTAATGGTAAATCGTTGGTAACACCATTCATCGTAAGGGAAGCAATGTATTTGCCATCTACATATTTTATGGTTCCTCCAATTAATTCAGGATCTAACATTGCCCCAAAGAAAGAAGCTTTTATCTTAGCATCTCTTGTTTCATCTTTGGTAAATAAACTACTTATCGGAATTGAAAATTCTAAACCATTTAAAGCTTCTTCTGGTGTAGTACCTTTTTTATCATCAAAATTCACCGTTGTAAACTGTCCGCCAACAGGTGTTTTTTCGGTGGTTTTATAGGCTGTCCAATTTACTGAGGTTGCTTCAGATTTTGCGATGTATAAGACTTCTGGAGTTTCAGTTGTATCCTTAGACTCTTCGGTATTGGATTTTTCGTTTTTACAAGCTGTAAAAAGAATAATTGCTAGTGATAGGATTGTGAATTTAAAAAGTTTCATAGTTATTTTTAGTTTTTAGTAAAGTTAAGGATATATGACTTTCAATGCAAATAGAGTATCGTTAATCTTTAAAAATTAAATGAGGTAATGAGTGTTGATTGGCTATTCTGTTAATTAAGGGCTTCATGACAAAAGTCATATTTTATAAAGACGCTTAGGAGTAATTTTGATCTATGAATAAATAAATATGTGTCAAACGTTAGTAAATAAATACAATGTGGCAGGTCCACGTTATACGAGTTATCCAACGGTTCCGTATTGGGATGCAGAAACATTTTCATTAAAACAATGGAAACAAGTTTTAAAACAATCTTTTGATGAATCCAATATTAAAGAAGGGATAAGCTTGTACTTGCACCTGCCATTTTGTGAAAGCCTTTGTACATTTTGTGGTTGTCATAAACGTATTACAAAAAGACACGAAGTAGAATT
>JAGQYS010000102.1:0-623 GCA_020435965.1 Flavobacteriaceae bacterium
AATCATCATTAGGAATTCTTAAATCTGTTCCTAACTCAGTATTCAATTTTTTAATTAAATAAGTCGAAAGTAATGGCGATTCTTTTTCAATATTTTGATGTACAAAGAAATTGATATGTTCAATACCATTATCTTTCCAATGTTTTAAACGTGCTACCCAATCATCTAAACGTGTATAATCACTTGGGTGATTTGCACCGACATAACGTACAAAAGCTCTTGAGTTGGTTAAGCGCATGTGCATAATATCTCGTCTGCCAGCACTATCTACAATAATGTTCGAAATGTTATTTTCTTCCAAAAGTTGGTATAAATCTTCAGCAATAGTTTTGTCATTATACCAATCTGTATGCCTAAATTCTATAGCTAGAGGAATCTCTTTTGGCCAGCCTTCTACAAAATTAATAACACGATCAAAATCCTTTGGTGCAAAATTATTGTGCATTTGCAAAAAGATACAGCCTAATTTTTCTTTTAGGTTTATAGCACTGTAAAGGTAATTATCCACAACTGGTGCAACATCATCACCTAATCGCTTCCAATGGCTTATTTCCTGATTCAGTTTTGGAAAGAATTTAAAATTACCTGGTGTCTTATCGTACCATTTTTCAAACTGTTCAGGT
>JAGQYS010000102.1:687-6001 GCA_020435965.1 Flavobacteriaceae bacterium
CTCGTCCTTTGTGCCTCTTGGATAAAACCCTTTTAAATCGGCTTTGTTCCATTTGGCACAACCTACATAAACATGGGTTTCAGCAGATGGATTTTTCTGTAATGTTTTTAGTGTATCAGGATGGTCTGGTGGTAAGATAAAATCTATATGCTCAGGATGATCTACACTTCCAAATTTCATATATATAGGTTTTTCTCAAAGATAGCAGTTAATCATGAGTTGCTATATTGTTTTGAATTAGATTTTTGAATAATAAAATCTGAAATGTTAATAACAACGTTAACAACAATATCTATATCAATACATATTCATAGCCTTAATAATTAAATTTAATTCCAATTTAATCCTAAAGGACTTAACCATGACCACACGCACCGAGTATTTATTATCCATAAGACCCGTGATTTCTTCTGCTAAAATTTATGATTCCATGAGTTCTGATGAACTGTTTCAGAATAAAACATTACGACCAATCATAAAAATGCAGCATGATTTATTTATTGCGGTTTTTAAAAATTATGTTGCTAAGCATAAAAATGTCTTTTACGAATTGAGCTTATCTAAACAATTATCTTACATTGACAATGCTATACATAAGGATATGAAGTTTAGAAATTCTCTAAAAGGAATGATTATTGGTCAGTTTACTGAAGAAGAGTATGCACTTTATATTCAGAACTCATCGGCATTAAACAAACGCATGATGAATATTGTAAAAGAGCGTTTTATTGACAGCATTCAGGCATTTACAAAGCCTGAAGTATTAAAGGCGGTTTAGAAATTATAATGAAATTAAAACAAGATCTACTAGACATTTGTTTTCAGCACGTAAACAAACGTATTTCGGACTACAACAATGAAATTACACTTATAAAAGAGTCTATAGAGAGTAACGATAAAGTTAGTAATGAAGAAGATGATTCGGGAAATTCTAAATTGTTAGATGATTTGGAAAAAAACATGAATTATCTTAATGAGGCACAAAAGACCAAGGAGCATCTAGGTATGGTAAAACCAAATTTAGTATCTGACACAGTGGTTTTAGGCAGTATTGTAAAGACGGATAGTATTAACTTTTTTATAGCTACCAGTATTGGCAAAGTTGATTTAGATAAAAACGAATATTATATTATTTCAATATTATCGCCAATTGGTCAACTTATGAAATTAAAAGGTGTTGGGCACAGTTTTGAGTTTAATGGTAAACATTACAAGATAAAAGCAGTTTTATAGCAAGGATTCCCCATTGAGATTGGTTGTAAGTACATCGCTCATATAATCAAAATAGGGTCTTACTTTTTTAAAAGCATCATTTACATTTTCAATAAAGTTGTCTTGTAGCACTTCTTCATCTGAATATTTTTTGATGAAGATGTATTGTTTCATTCTTATTAAATCTATCGCAGGATGATCTTTATCAAAGCCTTTTGGAGCTGTCTTTAATTCGTCACCAACAAAGCCTCCCCAAGTTTTACTAAACATTTTGTCATTTAGAATAGCTCTCATTTCACTATCGTCCATTTCAAACTCTTTTCTAATTCTAAATAAATCTTCCTTGTTAGGTTCCCAAAAACCAGTAGCAATAAAAGATTCGTTATTTGGTTGAATATGCAGATAGTAACCACCTCTTAATTCTGGTTTTTTTCTAGTAAATGAGCCACCAAAATGTGTTTTGTAGGGTAATTTGTTTTTAGAAAAGCGTACATCTCTATAGATTCTAAAGATTTTAATTTTTTCAATCTGATCGTGAGCACTCATCAAACTGCCTAAATGATTGTATGCCGATTTTACTTTAGTTTCTATAGCTTTAAACTCGGCTTTGTGGTCATTAAACCAATCTCTGTTATTGTTTTTAGCTAATTTTTTAAAGAAGTCTAAAGTCTCTTTTGGTATAGCGGTGCTCATATTTTTTGATTTGCATAAAAATAAAAAAAAGCCATCACAACTGATGGCTTTTTTAAGGTATGTTCTGTTTTATTTGTTATCAACAGCGTCTTCAACTTCATCAGATACATCATCTGCTGCATCTTCTATAGCGTCACCAGTATCATCTACTGCTTCTTCTATTTTTTCGCCTGTAGATTTTTGTTCTCTACAACTTGTGGTTAATAGACTTAGACTGAATAATGCTATAAATACATATGTGAATTTTTTCATTGTTTTAAATTTTAGTGATTAATATTTTGTTTTCGTTTACTTACTGTTATAGTTTTTTTGAGGAACCTCTAAAAAGAGATAGAACAAAAAGTACTAAAAACAGGAAGAAACATATTTTTGCTATTGTTGCCGCTCCTCCAGCTATTCCGCCAAATCCTAAGATTCCAGCAATTATTGCAATAATGATAAATGTGATTGTCCAACGTAACATAATTTTTAATTTTTAATGATTAGTGTTTTTGGATTTCTGACTTTCAGAAACCATGCATTACTCAGCGACTTTCACCGAACAATAAAATGCGTAGGATTTGCTAGGTTTAGTTGTTTGAGAACGCTTCTTGTAAGTCTGGAGACTTTACACTAAGCTTATTGTCAAATTGTAGTGTTCTGATAGGGAAAGGAATATTAATACCTTCTTTATCGTAAGCCTTTTTAATTTCAATGATGGCTTTGGTTTTTGCTCTTAATTTTTCAAGCATACTCTCGGCATCAATCCAAAATCTACACAAGTAGTTTATAGAACTATCACCAAATTCAGTATAATAAAATTCTACATCTTCTGGTTTTTCTACTTGGTCAAAAGTATTAGCGATAACCTCTTTAGTTAGCTGTTCTACTTTTTCCAAATCTGATTCATACCCAACTCCACACTCTAAGAATACTCGCATTCTCGTAGTTAAAGAATAATTCTTTAAAGGGTTTTCTAAAATGGTTTTATTCGGAATTACAACAATATTGTTGTCAGCTTCCTTTAGAGTAAAGTCTTTGAGATTAATATCTATTACTTCACCTGAATATCCTGTTGTTTCTACCCAATTACCAATCTGTATTTTCTTCCTAAATGATAATATAAGACCTGCAAATGTATTGGCAAGAGTACCTTGTAAGGCTAGACCGATTGCTAAACCTACTACACCAGCACCTGCTAATAATGAGGTTAAAGCTTTGCCCAAGTTCATTACTCCTAAGGATATAAACAAACCTAAAGCTACAACTACAACAGCTGTTACTCTTGCAATTGCTGCAGATATGGATTGTTGATTAACCTTCTTAGAAACCAACCTACTTACCAATTTACTGATGTACTTGGCAGCAAAATATGATGCTACCATAACCAAAATGGCTAGTAAAAAATTTGGTATATATTCTATTATTGTGTTAAACCAGCCTTCAAGTTTAGTAACAAGATTCTCAAGGGCAGCGTTAAATTGCTCTTTCATTTTAGATGTTTTTTAAATTATTAAATGTTAGTATTTGCTTGTAATGGTCTAAGCTTTTCTATACTTCATTTAATTGTGATGCGGTTTCTTTGGTGAATGCATCTAACATCCAACTACTCTTTTCTAATTCTCTTATGTAAGCACCTATAAGATCAATCGTGCCTTCGTCGTTAGTTTCTTCTGCTTTATCAATAACTTTAGACATTTGCTTTAATAATATTGCGTGGTTGTCTAAAATATCTTTTACCATCTCTTTATCAGTCCTTTTAGAGGATACCTCATCAATAGATGAAGCTTTTAAGTAATCTTTTAAATTACTCATTGGATGGTATCTTAATGTTAAGATACGTTCAGCAATTTCATCTATTTTTACTCTAGCGTCTGTATACAATTCTTCAAATTTTTCATGTAATTCAAAGAAATTATCACCTAGAATGTTCCAATGGAAATTTCTTAGGTTTTGATAGTAGATATGGTAATCTGCTAATAAAGTGTTCAGTTCTACAACAGTTGGTAATAATTTTTCGTCGTTCATATTTAAGTAGCTCATAACTATTGTTTAAAGTTTATATTCATTTCGTTTCCATTCAATCTATAGGTTATATGAGCTTTTGTCAAGCGACTTAACAGGGTTTAACTATTTCAACTATCAATTAACATAATATTTTGTTAAAGAAATTCAGAAATGTTAATAGAATTTAACGTGTTAATATCTTAAAATAGAATTGTTAAAAATAAACTTGTATGTTGCTATAATTTTCAGTATTATGCGGTACTTTTAAATATCACACTAATTTTATGGGTAGACCAGCAACAAGACCAACCAAATTGAAAGATGGTTTCTATATTGAAATAAGAAACAAAGGTTCAAAATCGGGTGTTAAACTATACAGTGGCACAAAATTGCAAATGCACCGAGCAATAAAAATGTACGAACGTTCTAAAGAAGTACTTATACTAGGTGAATCCGTAGATGGAAAATTTGTAGAAAAAGAACCAACATTACACATTGTAGAATAACTAAAATATAAAGAACTTTAAGAGGGATAAGTCAACAGACTATATCCCTTTTTTTATGCGTTTCTATTAGCTAAATCAAGAAACCGAATAAATTTTTTCATACCTTGTATATTAAATGAGGCTATTTAAGCCCTCTAAAAAACTAACTAAATCAATTTTATCATGACAACATCAGTTAACAAACCTCCTGTTTGGTTCTGGATTATTAGTGTAATTGCACTTGTATGGAATGGAATGGGTGTTCATGGCTACATTAGTCAAGCTTATAAATTATCAGCCTACACAGATGCCTACACTAAGGAACAACTTGAGGTTATGTCTGCTCTACCCTCTTGGTATACGGCCTTATTTGCTATAGCAGTTTTTTCTGGAGCACTAGGATGTATACTTTTATTGTTAAGAAAAAAAGCTGCAAAGCTTCTTCTTATCTTGTCTTTTATTGCTGCTACTGTACAAATGATTTACTTCTTGTTTATTGCAGATTTAAAAGGTATAGATTTTAGTGCTAATGAAATTATGGCCTACATGATTATTGTATTTGCCTTATTCTTAGTTTGGTTTTCAAGTCATTCTGTTAAAAAAGGCTGGATAAATTAAATACCTAACCAACCAAAATGTGAAAGAGGAATTAGCCTATGGGTTAGTTCCTTTTTTTATTTAAAATCTAACTTATGCAGAATAAGCCCTGAAGCAGGAGCAATATAATCGATAACCGCTATGTTATCTTCTTTTAATGTATCCTTTATATAATCTAAAGTTACTTCACCTCTACCCAATTTAATCAAACAGCCCATCATTAAGCGTATCTGATTGCGCATAAAGCCTTTTCCGACGACTTTAAAAACATAGGATTGCTCTGGGAAGAAGTTTGCGGTATATACATCATTATTTATAATTTCTGATAATTCAATAGTTCG
>JAGQYS010000102.1:6134-6726 GCA_020435965.1 Flavobacteriaceae bacterium
GGTGCGCAAAAAGGATGGTTTTTTTGCCCTTGTGAAAATACGTAATGGTATTCCTTAAGCTTGGAATCTTGAATAATATTGAACTCCTCATCAACCTCTACAATTGACAGCGCTCTAATATCTTGTGGTAAATTATGATTAAAAAGTTCTAAAAATGCCTTAAAATCAGAAATGGGTTCGTTGTAAATGAATAACTCCAATGCAGCTTCATTCGCAGACACCATAGCATCTGTTCTACCAGCACCTAAAGTTTTAAATCGCACATCCTCAAGTATAAACTTTAGGGTACGATCAATCATTAAGTGCACCGTTTTAACATCGGGTTGTTTTTGCCAACCGTGAAAACGATACCCAAGATATTGTAATTTTATGAGGTAATAATAGCGCTTATCAAACATGGCAACAAGAACGTTATTTTATTGAAGATTCCAAAAGCAATGCGTATTTTTATCACTTAAAATCTAATTTTTGAAGCGACTTTACCCTTTTGACCCTTTGTTGAAGCATCATGCCTTAATAGCTTTGTTATTAGCTATTTGGATATTCATATTTCTATATTTTACTGAACCTTTGGATGTAAATGAATTTGGTG
>JAGQYS010000006.1:0-154 GCA_020435965.1 Flavobacteriaceae bacterium
TCCAATAATTTACCAAGGAACAAGAAAAAATATAATACCAACAGACCTCTCAGTAAAACAGTAGTTAAAATTAAATATTAATTAAATTTTACATTCTGTTAACTTATAAACTAAAAAGCCTCTCCAAATTGGAAAGGCTTTTTTTATAATTGTA
>JAGQYS010000006.1:202-12876 GCA_020435965.1 Flavobacteriaceae bacterium
AATATGTGTAAGCATCTCTTGGTAATATTTTCACCCATTTTTTGTGCTCAAAATACCATTTTGAACGCATTGATGGAAAGCCTTTGGTTAAAAAGGCTGCTATAAAAGGATGTGTGTTTAAGGTCACCTTTTTATAGTCTTTTTTAATAATTTGATCCAAATCGTGTTTAATACGTTCCACGATTTTTATTGGTGCTTCAACCTCTTGCCCATTTAAACCATTTGGGTTTTCCTCTCTGGTTTTAATGTTCATTTCTGGTCGTGTGCGTTGTCTTGTTATTTGTATCAAGCCAAATTTACTTGGTGGCAAAATTTTGTGTTTTGCTCTATCATCTTTCATTTCGTCACGAAGATGATTAAAAAGTTTTTTGCGGTTTTCAGCATTGTTCATATCAATAAAATCAACCACGATAATGCCTCCCATATCACGCAAGCGTAATTGTCTGGCCATTTCAGTAGCTGCAATTAAATTAACTTCTAATGCAGTATCCTCTTGGTTAGTTGCCTTGTTAGATCGGTTTCCACTGTTTACGTCAATAACATGAAGTGCTTCAGTGTGTTCTATTACTAAATAAGCACCTTTTGCCATAGACACAGTACGTCCAAAGGATGTTTTTATTTGCCGCTCAATTCCATATTTTTCAAAAATTGGAACATTGCCTTGATGCAACTTAACAATTGATTCTTTTTTTGGTGCAATTTCTTGCACATAATCTTTAATTTGAATGTAAAGCGATTCATCATCCACTACTATTGAAGTAAAAGAGTCGTTAAATATGTCTCTTAAAATGGAAGAGGCTTTATTTAACTCTCCTAACACTTTACTAGGATGATGTGCTTTGTGTAGCTTTTTACACATTGCTGTCCAACGACTGAGCAAGTTTTGTAAATCTCTATCTAATTCCGCTACTTTTTTGCCTTCTGCAACTGTACGTACAATAACACCAAATCCTTTTGGTGTTATACTTTTTACCAGACGTTTAAGCCTGTCTTTTTCTTCTTTGCTTTCAATTTTTTGTGAAATTGAAATACGATCAGAAAAAGGAACTAAAACAATATATCTACCAGCTATGGACAGCTCCGAACTAATTCGTGGCCCTTTGGTAGAGATTGGTTCTTTTACAATTTGTACCAATACAGATTGATTTGATTTTAAAGCGTCAGTGATACTGCCGTTTTTATCAATATCTTTTTCAAATGGGAAATTTTTTAAAGAATAATCTTTAAGCTTACCTGTGCTTACACGTTTTATGAATTTTAAAAGGGAAGGAAGTTTTGGACCTAAATCATGATAGTGCAAAAATGCATCTTTCTCATAACCTACATTAACAAATGCAGCATTAAGGCCTTGGACAGATTTTCGTACTTTGGCTATAAACACATCGCCAACCGAAAAGTTATTGTCATCCTCCTCTTTTTGTAATTCAATAAGTTTTCCATCTTTTAATAAGGCAAAATCAACATCATTAGAACTAGAACGAATAATAAGTTCTTTATTCATATTGTTAATTTATATCCATCAAGATCTTTAACGTCTTGATAGATGGATTAATATTATTTGATCACAGGTTCCCGAGCTTTTCGGGATTTTACTGTAAAATCCATAATTATGCTAAGGTAAAAGCACTATTTAATCATGAATTTAATATCAAAGAACGTTTTTTAAATAAAACTGAAAAAGTAGCTTTGCAACTACTTTTTCAAATTATTTTTTCTTGTGACGATTAGCGCGTCTTCGTTTTTTACGCTTATGCGTCGCTACCTTGTGTCTTTTTCTTTTTTTACCACTTGGCATAAATAATGCTTTTTAAAATTAATACTTTTTTAATATTTTTTACTTAACCTCAACATTAGCTTTTACACCTTCTACAAATACTTTTGCAGGTTTAAATGCTGGAATGTTATGAGCTGGAATTTTTATAGTAGTGTTTTTTGAAATATTTCTACCTGTTTTTTCTGCTCTGGTTTTTACGATAAAACTACCAAATCCTCTTAAATAAACGTTGTCACCACTCTCTAAAGAGGTTTTTACTTCAGTCATGAATGTTTCTACAGTTGCCTGTACATCACCTTTTTCAATTCCTAATTTCTCAGAAATTTTAGCTACGATATCAGCTTTAGTCATTATTAATTATTTTTTAGGGTTATCTATTAATTATAAGGGATGCAAATATAGGTATTTTAATTTCAATATTTCAACCCTAAATCATTAAAATTTAACTTAATAAACGTTTATTTTTGCATTTTTAGATACATTTTAATGAATTTTACAGAAACTTTAACATATTGGTACTCAATTAATAAGAGAGATTTTCCGTGGAGAAAAACTAAGAATCCTTATAACATTTGGTTGTCGGAAATAATCATGCAACAAACGCAAATTGCACAAGGATTACCTTATTATGAGGCTTTTGTAGCACAATTCCCAACTGTTTTTGACCTTGCAAATGCTAAAGAAGAAGCCGTTTTGAAGCTTTGGCAAGGACTTGGTTATTACTCCAGAGCAAGAAATTTACATACTACTGCAAAGCATATTGCAAATAATCTAAAAGGTAAATTCCCAACCACTTATGATGAATTATTAAAACTTAAAGGCGTTGGTGATTATACAGCAAGTGCCATAGCGTCTATTTGTTACGATGAAAAAACTGCTGTTGTTGATGGTAATGTGTATAGGGTTTTATCGCGCTATTTTGGTGTTGATATCCCAATTAATGCTTCAAAAGGGATAAAAAACTTTAAAGAACTTGCTCAATCTTTACTCCCAGAGGATGAAATTGGAAATTATAACCAAGCAATTATGGATTTTGGCTCACAACAATGCAAACCAAAATCACCAAACTGTTCATTTTGTCCATTAAATAATAGTTGTGTTGCTTTAAAAAACAATAAAATTGACGAACTCCCGATTAAGATTAACAAAACAAAAATCACTAAAAAGTATTTTAATTTTATTGTTTTTTTGTCTGATGATGGTAAAACTGTTTTAGAAAAAAGAACCGAAAAAGGGATTTGGAAAAACCTTTATCAATTTCCTTTAGTTGAAACAAATAAAAGATTATCAGTACAAGATTTTCAATCTAATTCTGATGTGAAACAACTTTTAAATGGCAAAAAGCACTCAGTTTCTCTTTTTAACGATAAACAGATAATCCATAAACTTTCGCATCAGCATTTATATACAAGTTTCTGGATTATCAATATAAATGAGCTTTCAGAAGATGCAATTAAAATTTCTGATACTTATAAATTGCCAGTTCCAATACTAATTAGCAAATTTATGGATGCAATTGATTTTTAAACAACGAATTAATTTCCATAATTTTCATTACTTTTAAGATGTATATCATAAAAACCACTAATTTTGTGGTTTATAACAAAAAAGGAGAGTTATGGCTGGAACATTAAATAAAGTAATGCTAATTGGGCATTTGGGAGATGAAGTAAAAATGCACTATTTTGATGGAGGTAATTGCATTGGTCGTTTTCCTTTGGCTACAAATGAATCATATACAAACAAACAAACCAATGAACGTGTTACATCTACAGAGTGGCACAATATTGTGGTAAGAAATAAAGCTGCTGAAATTTGCGAAAAATATTTAAGCAAAGGTGATATGGTATATATTGAAGGACGTTTAAAAACCAGAAAGTGGCAAGATGATAAAGGGCAAGATCGTTACTCAACCGAAATCCATTGCACAGACTTTACATTTTTGAGCAATAAAAATGAGAATGCTTCATCAGCACCTCAAACTTCGCAAAAACCAGCAAAGCCAACTGAAAATTCAGTAAGCGAACCTATTGGTGATGAGGATGATTTACCATTTTAAGTTTAATTTAAAGATTAGTACTTGGATCCCGAACCCTATAGTTTAATAATAAACACCTTAGCAATTGACGCATCCATAGCATTTGGCGTTGTGTTGTTATTTATATTGTTATTATGCTCTGCCTTAGTATCTGGAGCCGAAGTCGCTTTGTTTTCATTAACACAAACAGATATAGAAAAAGCTTCACAAGAAAACTCTAAGCATATTGAAATTATCTCTAAACTTTTAGATAGGCCAAAAAAACTATTGGCAACTATATTGGTTGCTAATAACTTTATCAACATTGCCATAGTCATTTTATTTGCCTATTTAGGAGGCTATTTTTTTGAAGGTATTTCTTCAGTAATTACAAGGTTTGTTATTGAAGTTGTTATTGTCACTTTTTTAATTTTACTTTTTGGTGAAATCTTACCAAAGATTTATGCAAGTCGTAATAGAGTTAAATTTGCCAAATTCATGGCTTATCCATTGCGAGTTTTAGATGTTGTTATTTCTCCAATTAGTTTGCCAATGCGAAGCATAACCATTGCAATGCACAATAGATTAGGAAAGCAAAAATCCAATTTAAGTGTCGACCAATTATCTCAAGCGTTGGAACTGGCAAGCGATGAAGACACTACCAAAGAAGAACAAAAAATACTTCAAGGCATCGTATCTTTTGGAAATACAGATACCAAACAAGTGATGCAGCCACGTATAGATATTTTTGCCTTGGAAGAATCTATGAAATTTACTGAGATTTTTGCCGAAATTGTAAAACATGGATTTTCAAGAATACCAGTTTATAAAGAAAACGTAGATAATATTATTGGCGTGCTTTATGCAAAAGATTTATTACCTTATCTTGACAGAAAGCAATTTGATTGGCGAACCTTGTTAAGAGACCCATTCTTTGTGCCTGAAAACAAAAAGCTGGACGATTTAATGGTAGAGTTTCAAGAGAAAAAAGTGCATCTCGCTATTGTGGTTGATGAATATGGTGGGACTTCTGGCATTGTGTCTTTAGAGGATGTTATTGAAGAAATTGTTGGAGATATCAGTGATGAGTTTGATGATGAAGACTTAACCTTTTCAAAGTTGGATGATAAAAATTATGTGTTTGAAGGCAAAACCACTTTAAAGGATTTTTATCGCATTATTAAACTGGAAGATGAAACCATTTTTGAATCTAAAAAAGGAGAAGCAGAAACCATTGCAGGATTTGTTCTGGAAATTTCAGGAAGTTTCCCAAAATTAGGAAGTAAAATAAAATTTGAAAATTACGTTTTTGTTATAGAAGCCTTAGACAAAAAGCGAATACAACAAGTTAAAGTCACCTTACCAAATTAATGAAGTACGTAACATTTTTCCTATTAATTATAATATGTGTTTCATGCGGAAGCGATCCAACGCCAAAACCAAGGGCATTTTTGAGGCTAGATTATCCGCAACCTAATTATATTAAAGAAGTATCTGACTTGCCGTTTACTTTTGAAAAAAATGAACTTGCAGATGAGGTCACAGATATAAAAATAGCAAGCGATGAAAAATCTATTGGTATTAATATAACCTATCCTGATTTAAAAGGTACAATATATTTAACGTACAAAAAAGTTGATGCTCAAAACCTTGAACCATATCTTATAGATGCTCAAAGCATCACTCAAAAACATACACAAAAAGCAGATGCCATAACAGAGCAGCCTTACATTGATAGATTAAACAATGTTTATGGTATGTTTTATGAAGTAGGTGGTAACGCAGCCTCACAATCTCAGTTTTACGTTACAGACAGTATCAACCATTTTGTAACAGGCTCCCTGTATTTTTATGCAAAACCTAACTACGATTCAATTTTACCAGCGGCACATTATTTAAAGAGAGATATTCAGCACCTTATGGAAACCATTAAGTGGAATAAGTAAAAATTTAGCTCTTATTACCATTAAAATCACCACTTTTGTTGATTATTATTTTTGGCATGCATTTTAAAAATAAAAAGTGGTTTATCTTAATACTGCTCTCTATAATTTGGGGAAGTTCGTTCATACTCATAAAAAAAGGTTTAATAGGTTTAACGCCTTTGCAGTTAGGTGCTTTACGAATTGTATTTTCAGCAATATTTATTTTTATTTTTGGGTTTCACACATTAAAGTCTATTCCAAAAAACAAATGGAAATGGCTAATAATTTCAGGTTTTATTGGCACTTTTTTACCAGCATTCCTATTTGCATTTGCTGAAACTGAAATTGATAGCTCAATAGCTTCAATATTAAACTCCCTAGTTCCACTTAATACTGTTTTATTAGGCTTTGCAATTTTTAAAATAGCATCGACTAAACGTCAGATTATTGGAGTTGTTGTAGGGTTTTTAGGTACAGCTTTATTAATAGGCAGTGGAGCACAGCTAAACCCACAACAAAATTATCTGTACGCTGGATTTGTATTGATCTCAGGAGTTATGTATGGTTTAAATGTAAACATTATTAAGCGTTACCTTCAGGATGTAAAAGCACTTGGTATTGCCTTTGGTAATTTTGCAGCTATTGTCTTCCCTGCACTTATAGTTTTAGTTTTTACCAAATTTTTCACTTTAGTAACACTTCAAGATCCAATTGTAATCACTTCAATAGGTTATATTGTTGTTCTTTCGGCTTTTGGCACAGCTTTGGCAAAAGTGCTTTTTAATAAATTAGTACAAATGGCAACTCCTGTTTTTGCATCTTCAGTAACCTATTTAATGCCAGTTGTTGCTGTTGGTTGGGGACTTTTAGATGGTGAAGGATTTAGTATTTGGCAAATATTGGCTACTTTACTTATACTTCTTGGTGTATATATGGCCAATAGAAAAAACTAGTTGCAAGCTGTTTTAGAAATCAAATTCTAAAAATCGTTTGCAGATTAATTAATTAGCAGTATATTTGCACTCATTTTTTGAACAAATTAATTAATATAAACGTTACGCTATGTACGCAATTGTAGAGATAGCAGGGCAACAATTTAAAGTTGAAAAAGACCAGAAAGTCTTTGTACATCGTTTGCAAACAGAAGAAGGAAAGAAAGTGTCTTTTGATAATGTTCTTTTGTTAAGTGATGGTGACAAAGTTACTGTAGGCGCCCCAGCTATAGACGGAGCACAAGTAAGTGCAAAAGTCTTAAATCACCTTAAAGGTGATAAAGTAATCGTTTTCAAAAAGAAAAGACGTAAAGGTTACCGTGTAAAAAATGGACACAGACAATCTTTAACCGAAATCTTAATTGAAAATATAGTAGCATCAGGAGCTAAACCAGTGGCAAAAGCTGAAAAAGCTACTCCAGCTAAAGTAGAGAAAAAAGCAGAACCAAAGGCTGAAACAAAACCAGCTAAAAAAGAAGCGTCTCAAGATTTGAGCAAATTAACAGTTGCCGAATTAAGAGATATGGCAAAAGCAAAAGAAATAACAGGATATTCTTCAATGAAGAAAGCCGAATTAATTGCTGCTTTAAGTTAATTTTAATCAAATAAAATCGAAATAAAATGGCACACAAAAAAGGAGTCGGAAGTTCGAAAAACGGTAGAGAATCAGAATCGAAACGATTAGGTGTTAAGATTTTTGGTGGTCAAGCTGCTGTTGCAGGAAACATCATTGTAAGACAAAGAGGGACTGCACATAATCCAGGTGAAAATGTTTACGCTGGTAAAGATCATACATTACATGCTAAAGTTGATGGTATTGTAAAATTTGAGAAAAAGAAAAATAACAAATCTTACGTTTCTGTTGTGCCTTTTGAGGCTTAAGAAGTATTAGATTTAACATATTTAAAAACCCTTTCTGGAAACAGAAAGGGTTTTTTTATTTTAAGATATCTCTGATTATTTTTAAATGATGATTAGTATGAAGTTGTAAAAATCTAACAGTTCCTTTTTTATGGAGTACACCAAAAATAAAGTGTTTAAAATATGCATGCTTAGGTGCAGATTTTAGTTTTAGTATGTTTTGATATGCTAATTGAGTTTGAGTGTTCAAATCTTCAGTAGAAATAATTTCTGGCGGTCTAACAAATTTAGGAGCTTTCACTCTCCCTCTTGGAAGATATCCAATAGTAAATAACAACAATCGCCATTTATTAAAATTACTTTTATAGTCTTCTGGATTTGATTTCAATAAAGTTTCACTAACCAAATTAATCACTTTTAGCGAGTGGTCTATTTGCCAAGCTACATCAGATGTAGATACTGACTCATTTCTTTTGTCTCTTACAGGAAGATAACTTTCTAACTTTTTAACAAAAGGAATCAGGCTTTCGGGTTTTCTATTAAACATGCTCTAAGCTAAACAAAAACCATCTTGAATAAAAGTAAATGGTCAACGAATTATTCCTGCGGTAATAAATACCAACACATCATTGATACATTTATCCAAATCGGTTTTAATTTCTGTTTCCCAAAACCTAAAAACCGTAAAGCCCAAATCGTGAAGTTGTTGGTTCACTTCCTTGTCACGCTGCATGTTGCGTTCAATTTTTGGTGTCCAAAATCCTCTATTACTTTTTATGGTGTTCCTTTTCTCGTCCCAATTGTAACCATGCCAAAATTCGCCATCTATAAAAATGGCGAGTTTGTATTTTTTAATGGAAATATCAGGTTTTCCTGGAAGTTGCTTGCTGTTTACTCTATAACGAACTCCTTTTGCCCAAAGTGCTTTGCGGAACAAAAGCTCGGGTTTGGTGTTTTTACCACGTATCTTGCTCATTATTTTTGAACGCTTCTTGGTGGTATAAAACCCAGATGCTTCGTTAAAACGAGGGACTTTTATTTTTTCTTCCTTATAAACCATCTTCAAAATGAAATATAAAGATTTTTTTAATAAAAAATCCCAAACATAATTGCTTGGGATTTGGAATATAAAATGTATTCGTCATTGCGAGTGCAACGAAGCAATCTGCTTATTTAAAAAGATTACTTCGTAATACTTCCTCGTAATGACGGTCTTTTAATATCTATAATATTCAGGTTTGTAAGGGCCTTCAACTTTAACACCAATATATTTAGCTTGATCTGGTTTTAGTTCAGTTAACTCAACACCAATTTTTTCTAAATGCAGTTTAGCTACTTTCTCATCAAGATGTTTTGGTAACATATATACTTTATTCTCGTAAGCATCTTTGTTATTCCAAAGTTCAATTTGTGCCAACGTTTGGTTAGTAAATGAGTTACTCATTACAAAACTTGGGTGGCCAGTGGCACAACCTAAGTTTACTAAACGACCTTGCGCCAAAATAATGACGTCCTTTCCGTTTACCTTGTATTTGTCAACCTGAGGCTTAATCACATCCTTAGTATGACCATGGTTTTTGTTTAACCAAGCCATATCAATTTCATTATCAAAATGACCAATGTTACATACAATGGTTTTGTCTTTCATAGCTTCAAAGTGTTCACCGCGAACAATATCTTTATTTCCAGTAGTTGTAATCACCACATCAGCATTTCCAACAACGGTTTCTAGTTTTTTCACTTCAAAACCATCCATAGCTGCTTGTAAGGCACAGATTGGGTCAATTTCGGTAACGGTTACAATACTTCCTGCACCTTTAAATGAGGCAGCAGTACCTTTGCCAACATCACCATATCCACAAACCACAACGCGTTTTCCAGCAAGCATCACATCGGTTGCACGACGAATCGCATCTACAGCACTTTCTCTACAACCGTATTTGTTATCGAATTTAGATTTGGTAACACTGTCGTTTACATTTATTGCAGGCATTGGCAACGTTCCATTTTCCATACGCTCATAAAGTCTATGAACTCCAGTAGTGGTTTCTTCACTTAAACCATTAATTCCAGAAACCAATTCAGGATATTTATCCAATACCATATTGGTTAAATCGCCACCATCATCAAGGATCATGTTAAGTGGTTTTCTGTCTTCACCAAAAAATAAGGTTTGTTCTATGCACCAATCAAATTCTTCTTCGGTCATATCCTTCCAAGCATATACAGCAGTTCCAGCAGCAGCAATAGCAGCAGCAGCTTGATCTTGAGTAGAGAAAATGTTACAAGAACTCCAAGTCACTTCTGCACCTAAAGCTTGTAATGTTTCAATTAAAACTGCAGTTTGAATGGTCATGTGTAAACATCCAGCAATTCGCGCACCTTTTAAAGGTTGAGAATTTTTGTACTCTTCGCGAAGACTCATTAATCCTGGCATTTCAGCTTCAGCCAATTCAATTTCTTTTCTTCCCCAAGCCGCAAGCGACATATCTTTAACTTTGTTAGCTACGTAGGGAATTGTTTTTGTGTTCATATAAGTAAATTTTTTCTATGTGTTTTAAAGGTTTCAACTTTGGGTTTGGAACTTAAAAATAGTTAAATTCGCTTAGCCAAAATGATTAATCAACCTTAAGCGCTGCAAAGATAACTATTAACTTTCAGATTATTAAATGCCACTTTATAAAACCTTTACTCCAAATTCACAAACTACTGTTAAAATCTGGAAAATCACAGAGACTTTTGACGGTTTAATGCAAGGCTTGGTTTTAAAACCAGAGAGTGCTGATCGTGTTTTAAGTATGAAAAGCGAATGGCATCAGCGTGGTTTTTTATGTGCAAGACACCTTCTTATGGATTTAGGTTATACAGATCTAGATTTATATTATGATAATAATGGAAAACCTCACTTAAAAGATGGCAAGTGTATTTCAATTACACATTCTTTTTTGTTTGTTGGTGTTATTGTGAGTAATGCTGAGGTTGGAATTGATATAGAAATGCAACGTGATAAAATAGCTCGAATAGCACCAAAGTTTATTGATTATGAGTTTAATTATTTGAAAAAGGACTCAAAGAATTACATTAATGAATTAACCATTATTTGGTGCATTAAAGAGTCACTCTACAAGTTATTTGCTACTCCAGGAATGGTTTTTAAGGATCATTTTTTAGTAATTCCATTTATGATTCAAGACCATGAAACTGTGGCTTGGATAGATTTTGAAAATAAAAAATATCGCTATAACACTACTTTCTTGGAGTTTGAAGGGTTTACTTGCGCTTACGTTATTGCCTAAATGAAAAATCTCTACCAAGACATACTTGCATCAATTTCTCAAAAGAAAAAATTGTTAGCAGTTTTAATAGATCCTGATAAAATGGCCATTGAAAAGGCTTCTGACTTTATAGAAAATGTAAACAAATCTATAGCTACACATATTTTTATTGGTGGTAGTTCAGTAGCTGATACTGCCTCAGAAAAGCTAGTAAAAGAAATCAAAAGTTTAACTGATTTACCTATTATATTATTCCCTGGAGATGTCAATCAAATTACAAATGAGGCAGATGCATTACTTTTCTTATCATTAATTTCTGGAAGACATCCAGACTATTTAATAGGAAAACATGTGGAGTCAGTTTCTAAATTACGTAAAACCAATCTTGAGGTCATTCCAACAGGATACATATTAATTGAAAATGGCAAAGAAACCTCTGTACAGAGAGTTACTGGAACTCTTCCATTGTCAAGACAAAGCACACAAATTATATCAGATACTGCTAAAGCTGGAGAATTGTTAGGAATGAAGCTAATTTATCTAGAAGCAGGAAGTGGAGCTATGCATCCAGTTAGTGCTGAGATAATCTCAACTGTAAAACAAGATTTAAACATTCCACTTATTGTTGGTGGAGGCATTCGAAACAAAGAACAACTCGATAAAGCCTATAAAGCTGGAGCTGATATGGTTGTTATTGGCACTGCTTTTGAAGAAGATGAATCGTTTTTAAATGAGTTATGAGTGAGATTATTAACTTTTTTATTGAACCTTATAAAACAGCAACAACCCTAAACATTATTTTAGAGTTTATAGCAGCAACATTTGGAGTTATAAGTGTGATTTTTGCCAAACGCGAAAATATTTTAGTTTATCCAACAGGAATAATCAGTACTGGAATTTATGTGTATTTACTCTCACAATGGAATTTATATGGAGATTTAATCATCAACATTTATTATACCTTGATGAGTGTTTTTGGATGGTATATGTGGAGTAAAGTTATAGATGACAAACAAAATCATATTCCAATTTCAAGAACCACTTCAAAAGATAAAATAAAAGCGTTTGGCATTTTTGTTTTCACTTCAATTTTCGTGATTGTGGTCTATCGTTTTTATAACGTGATGCCAAACAATTTAGGGCTTTCAGAGAGTATTAAATTTGCTTATTCAAATTTAACTTCTGGACACATTGATGATTTCAGAATAGCTACACCTTTTCTAGATACCTTTACAACAGGAATATTTTTTGCAGCAATGTGGCTTATGGCACTAAAAAAGATTGAAAACTGGACACTTTGGATTATAGGAAACATTGTATCTATACCACTTTATTTTGCTAAAGGGTACGGTTTTACAGGAATTCAATATTTAATATTTTTGATACTTGCTATTCAAGCATATATACAATGGAAAAAAAGCTTAAACAACAACCCTCAAACTGCATAAAAGTAGTTTTATTTGGGCCAGAATCTACTGGCAAAACAACTCTGTCTATGCAATTGGCGAGACATTACAACTCTGTTTGGGTGCCTGAATATGCTCGTGAATACCTACAAGATGTTTGGAACAATGAACGACGAACCTGTGAGCCAAAAGATTTACTGCCAATTGCCATTGGGCAAATAAAGCTTGAAAACAAACTCGCTCAAAAAACAGATTCAGTGCTTATTTGCGATACAGATTTATTAGAAACTAAAGTGTATTCAGAAGCTTATTACCTAGGAACTTGTGACCCAATTTTAGAAAAATACGCTCTACAAAATACTTACGATTTGTATTTTTTAACCTATATTGATGTGCCTTGGCAAGCAGATGATTTACGCGACAA
>JAGQYS010000006.1:12947-147699 GCA_020435965.1 Flavobacteriaceae bacterium
AGACCTTTTGTTTTGTTAAAAGGAAGTAAAAAAGAACGATTTGAAAAAGCAGTAAGGAATATTGATAAACTTATTAAAAAAAGAAAGTGAACTTTACCAAAAAAGACATACAACAAATTGAAGCAAAAGGATTAACATTAGAACAAATTAAAGTCCAAATAGGCTTATTCAAAGCAGGCTTACCCTTTTTGAATTTAAAGGATGCTGCAATAATTGGTAAAGGTATTCAAAAATTGGAAGCACCTGAAAAAGAAGCTTATATCCAAAAATTTCAAGAAAGACGAAATAATATATCTATCCTGAAATTTGTTCCAGCTTCAGGCGCTGCAACAAGAATGTTTAAGTTTTTATTTCAATTTTTAGCAGAGTATAATCCTGAAAAGGAAAGCATCAATGCATATATCAATAAAAACAAAACCAAAGATTTATCTGTGTTTTTAATAGGCTTGGAAAAGTTGCCTTTTTTCGAACAGGTGATTCATAAAGTTCACAAAAGTGTATCCAATTTTAATGATTTAGGTTATGACTTGCAGCGCGTTGAGTTTGTAAAAACAATGCTTGAAGAAACCCAATTAAACTTAGCATTTTACCCAAAAGGATTATTGCCCTTTCATAGATATAAGCAAAACGTATCCACTGCTTTTGAAGAACATTTATTTGAAGCAGCTCTGTATGCATCATCTAATAATGTGGCTAATTTACATTTTACTATTTCTGAAAAACATAAACATCGTTTTGACGAAGAATTTAAGTTTATTGAAGAAGACGTTGAAAAACGAACCAATACAAAATTCAATATTACATTCTCCTACCAAAAAGAATCTACAGACACCATTGCTGTAACTCATAAAAATGAACCTTTTAGAGATGAGAACAATCAATTAGTATTTAGGCCTTCTGGTCATGGAGCATTAATTGAAAATTTAAACGGCCTTAATGCAGACATTATTTTCATAAAAAATATAGATAATGTTGTGGTTAAGAAATATAAAAATGAAGTTGCCGACTATAAAATGATGCTTGCTGGAATTTTACTTGATGTACAAGAGAAAGCTTTTTATCATATAAAGCAATTAGATAAAAATCAATTGTCAGAATCTGAGCTTTTAGAAATTACCCATTTTGTATCTAACAGACTTAATGTCTCCATTAGCAATGAATTTGAAAAGTACTCGCTTAAATATCAAATAAAGTACCTCAAAGAAAAATTAAACAGACCGATTAGAGTTTGTGGCATGGTAAAAAATGAAGGTGAACCTGGAGGAGGACCATTTTGGGTAAAAGACGAAAGCGGTACTATTTCACTTCAAATAGTGGAGTCTGCTCAAGTAGATAAAGACAGCAGACTACAAAAAGAAATCATGAAAAATGCTACCCATTTTAATCCGGTAGATTTGGTTTGTGGGACTAAGAATTACTTAGGTGAATCTTTTGACTTAACAAAGTTTGTAGACCATAAAACAGCTTTTATATCCGAAAAAACAAAGTCTGGAAAAAACTTAAAAGCATTAGAGCTTCCTGGATTATGGAATGGAGCTATGGCAAACTGGAACACCATTTTTGTTGAGGTGCCACTACGAACTTTCAATCCTGTAAAAACCGTCAATGATTTGCTAAAACCCGCACATCAACTCACTTAATTTGGATGCAGAACTACTCATATCAGAGATTACTTTAAAAGCCATTAGAAGCTCAGGAAGTGGAGGTCAAAATGTGAATAAAGTCTCTACAAAAATTGAGCTTCAGTTTGATGTTGATGCTTCAAATGGATTTGATGATGAAGAAAAAACCTTGTTAATAGAAAACTTAAAAACTAGATTGACAAAGAACAATGTTTTAATTCTACAATGTGATGAATCCAGAAGTCAGCTCAAAAACAAACAAATAGTAAAAGAACGGTTTTTAGAGATTATCAAAGAAGCATTAACCGTTCAGAAAGAGCGCATTCCAACTAAAACACCTAAAGCCGTAAAACGGAAACGGTTAAGAAATAAAAGGCAAAACTCTGAAAAGAAAGCCAATAGAAAACCACCTGAATTGGATTGAAATTAAGAGTAACAGTTATAGTTTATCGTAATATTGCAATATTACGATAATATATTATAAAATGAAATAATCATCAATCGTTGTTCTAAAATCATAAATCTATTTTATCTTTGCATCGTTCTCAAAAAGGGGTGCTTCACAGATTGACGATTCCCGATTAATGATTTACGATTTAAGAATTAATAGTTCAAAAATCTACAATCAAAAATCTACAATCAAAAATCCAAAAGGCTGAGATCATACCCATTGAACCTAGAACAGGTAATGCTGTTTAGGAAACGAGCGTCAAGAAAATGTCCACTGGACATTTTTAGCGAGTGCGATTAGATTCATCAAGCATGATTTATCGTATAAAGCTCAAGGTAAAACAATCAATTAACAAAGAATAATAGCCTCTTTTATTCGATTATAATTTTATGTAATCGCAATGAAAAACATAGTCATTTTTTTTACTCTTTTTTTTCTATCAACCATTAGTGTATTTTCACAAGAAACCCAACAAGATTCAACCCAAACAGAAACATTAGACGAAGTTTTGGTCAAAGCTGTGCGTGTTAATGCAACATCACCAATAACACATTCTAATGTCACTAAAGAACAACTTGAAAAGCGCAACTTGGGCCAAGACTTACCTATTCTTTTAAATTATTTACCTTCTGTAGTAACAACAACTGATGCTGGAGCTGGAATTGGTTATACAGGAATTCGTGTTCGTGGAGTCAGTGCACAATCCACTAATATTACAATTAACGGAATTCCGTATAACGATGCCGAATCGTTAGGTACGTTTTGGGTGAATTTAGGTGATTTTTCATCTTCTGTTGAAAGTCTCCAACTACAACGTGGTGTTGGTACATCAACAAACGGTTCAGGCGCTTTTGGTGCAAGTATCAATATATTAACTGATGCTATTTCTGAAAGCGCTAATGCAGAAATTTCTAACACCTTCGGAAGCTATAACACCAGAAAACACAATGTAAAATTTAGTACAGGAAAACTAAACAATCACTTCGAGTTTGCTGGTCGTTTATCACAAATACAATCAGATGGTTATATAGATAGAGCGTCATCAAACTTAAAATCCTATTTTCTGCAAGGAAGTTATGTTGATGATAACACTTTGATTAAAGCCATTACATTTAGTGGCCATGAAATCACTTATCAATCATGGAATGGCTTGGAAGATTTAGATTTATTGGAGAACGATAGAACCTATAACACAGCTGGAATGTACACTGATGACAATGGCAATGTGCAGTTTTATGATAATGAAGTAGATAATTACAAACAAAACCATTACCAGTTGCATTGGAATGAGCGTTTTAATAATAACTGGTCTACAAATCTAGCATTGAATTTTACACATGGAGAAGGTTATTTTGAACAGTATAAAGAAGATGAAGACTTTGCAGATTATAATTTGGAAGAAATCACTATTGGAGGCGAAACCATAAACACCACAGATTTAATAAGACGTCGTTGGTTGGACAATGATTTTTATGTCGTAAATGCAAACGTTAATTACAAAGACAATGTTTTTAACACAACATTTGGTGGTTCGTATAGCAACTATTCTGGAGATCATTTTGGAGAAATCATTTGGGTACAATACGCAAGTGATAGCCAAATAAGAGATCGTTATTACAACGGAAATGGCAAAAAAACAGACCTGAGTTTTTTTGCAAAAGGAACCTATCGCGTAAATGATAAAATTAGTCTTTTTGCCGACTTACAAACCAGACATGTTAATTATAAAACCACTGGAACAAATTCAGACATCATAGTGTTTTTAGTGGACAAAAACTTTAATTTCTTTAATCCTAAAGCTGGCATTACCTATAAGCTAGATAATAAAAACAACATGTATTTTTCATACGCAAGAGCCAACAGAGAGCCAAACAGAGATGATTTTGAAAACAATACCAATATAAAACCAGAACAGCTTAACGATTTTGAATTAGGATGGAGACATAATTCAAATACATTCAGAATAAACACCAATTTGTATTACATGTTGTATAATGAGCAGTTGGTATTAACAGGTGCTTTGGATGATGTTGGAAGCCCTTTGCGAGATAATAGTGGAGCTAGTTACAGATTAGGTTTAGAGGTTGATGCTGCAATTCAAATTTCTAAGCAGTTTGCCATTCAGCCTAACTTTACAATCAGTTCTAATAAAAATAAAGAAACCTTTTTCCAAAGAGATGGAGTTTTAGAAAACCTTGGGAAAACCAACATTTCTTTTTCACCAGAATTTATTGCTGCAAACGCTTTAGTGTTTCAACCAAAACAAAATATTCAATTGTCATTATTAAGTAAATTTGTTGGAGAACAATTTATGGGAAATACAGATTCTGAAACCTCAAAATTGGATAGTTACTTTGTAAACGACTTTAATATTACCTATCAATTAAAAACAAATTCAATATTTAAAGAGATTTTGTTTTCAGGTTTAGTGAACAATATTTTTGGAGAAAAGTATATCTCTAATGGCTATTACTATACCTATGATGATACATGGTCTAATCCAGGAGAAACAACAACCATTGAAGGTACAGGCTTTTATCCGCAGGCAACTACTAATTTTTTAATTGGTACAACGTTTAAATTTTAATTTATAACCAATATATCTCCATTAAGCTCAGTACGATACGCTTTTAAGCCACAACGTAATTCAGAGTTTTCAAGTGGTTGTCCAGTAAACAAGCTATACTTATTGGCATCTAAACAACCACAAACGCCTTCACCTTGAGAAATTGTGAGAATTGAGCAGCTACTTGGTGTATGGTTTGGGTCTGCTGCATCAAAAGCAACAAAGCCAGTACCTGTATTGGTTATGATAAGACCTCCATTTCCTTGTCCGGAAATATACACAGAATTGCCAATAAAATTTAAATCGCCATATTGAGGTAAGTTTAAATTTAAACTAGTATTGACACCAACATTAAGCAAAAAATTGCAGTTACTGTTGTTGTCATCATTCTTACTGCAACCTAAAAAAAATAAGGCAGTCAAATAAAAAAAAGCAAATTTTTTCATCTTAGAATTTTATTTTCAATTTACAATAATACACACTTGAAACTAATAATTTTGTATATTTGTCATACAATCTCGTGAAAACGGGATTTTTTTTATGCTGAACTAGTTCAGCATCTTTTTATTATTTAAACGATGAAGTTATGAGTAACGTATCTTATTACACTGCTGAAGGGTTAAAAAAATTACGAGACGAGTTAAAACAACTTAAAGATATAGAGCGTCCAAAGGCATCACAAGCCATTGCTGATGCTAGAGATAAAGGTGATTTGAGTGAAAATGCTGAATATGATGCAGCAAAAGAAGCTCAAGGCATGCTGGAGATGAAAATTGCTAAGCTTGAAGAAGTTTTAGCTGGAGCTAGATTAATAGATGAATCACAATTAGATACCTCCAAAGTTTTAGTGCTATCTAAAGTGAAAATAAAAAACCAGACCAATGGAATGGAAATGGTTTATACTTTGGTAGCTGATGGTGAAGCAGATTTAGCTTCTGGAAAAATTTCTGTAAACTCACCTATTGGAAAAGGCTTGTTGGGAAAATCTGTTGGCGAAGTTGCTGAAATACAAGTGCCAAATGGAGTAATGAAGTTTGATGTTTTAGAAATAACAAGAGCATAATGGCTAATATTTTCACTAAAATAATTAATGGAGAAATTCCTTGTTACAAGGTCGCCGAAACAGATGAATTTTTAGCATTCTTAGACATTAATCCAAATGCCAAAGGACATACTTTGTGCATACCTAAAGTTGAGGTTGACAAAATTTTTGATCTTGATAAAGAAACTTATGGAAGCTTAATGGAATTTTCCAGAACCGTTGCAATTGCCATAAAAAAAGTAATTCCTTGCAAACGAGTTGGTATGACTGTTATTGGTCTTGAAGTGCCTCATGCACATGTGCATTTAATTCCTTTAAACTCTATGGATGATGCTCGTTTTATTTCAAAAGAAAAACTAACTCCAGAAGAGTTTGAAACTACTGCTAAAGCAATTGCGAGTTACGTAGAGCTTTAACCAAAAACACCAAAAACATATAGTATAATGAATAGGATAATTATGTCTAAGGATATGATTATTATCCAAGCTCCTTTTTTTAGTTTTATTGATTTGGGTTTTGGTTCAAAGGTTTTTTTATGGTAATCAACGATACGATCAATATCATCAGTCCAACGTGCAGGATAAATTGGAGTTTGGCAAGTAGTACAATTTAAATGATGCTTAGTATTATTAGTTATGGACTTATAAAGGTTAGTTTCAACAAATTCTTGTTTAAAGCATAATTTTAAACCTTCGTTTGAGTAGCATTCAGGACAATTGTTGTTTAATCTTACTGTTTTTAGTGTAATGTATTGCTTTTTCATCTCTTAATGATTAAGCTATTAACTTTAATGATATTTGAATCGTTGTTCCTTTATTAAGCTCAGAATTCAACACTTTAATTTTTCCTTGATGGTAATCTTCAATAATACGTCTGGAAAGTGATAAGCCCAATCCCCAACCTCTTTTTTTACTTGTAAAACCTGGTTCAAATATCTTTTTAAAACGTGCTTTTGGTATGCCTTTTCCTGTATCTGTTACTTGTACATAAACATTTTTATCAGAATGAGTAACTGAAATTTTTAGTTGCCCTTTGCCTTTCATGGCATCAATGGCATTTTTTACAAGGTTTTCAATAGTCCAACTATATAATTGCGTATTTAAATTAACGTATAGTGGATTTTCAGGAGCTTCAAATTCAAATTCAACGAGTTTTGATGATCGTGCTTTTAAATAATCATAAGCGTCTTGTGTTGCCAAAATAACATCAACCTTATCAAGTGTTGGTACAGATCCAATTTTACTAAAACGATCAGTTATGGTTTGTAATCTATTAATATCCTTTTCAATCTCTAAGATGTATTCTGAATTAACCTGTTCTGAACGTAAAATCTCTGTCCAACCAACAAGCGATGATAATGGCGTACCAATTTGATGCGCTGTTTCTTTTGCCATTCCTGTCCAAAGTTTATTTTGTGCAGCCACTTTTGTGCTTCGGTAAAAAAAGTAAGCTACAGCAGCAAACAATATGATGATAAGCACCAATGCTAAAGGATAGTATTTGAGTTTGTTAAGAAGTGGAGAATTACCATAATAAAGAGTTCCAGAATATTCAGTGCCTGAACTAGAATCAGCAAAATTAAATTGTAACGGAGTATTTTCATTTTCAAACTTTGTTAATAATCGTTCAAAATTTTTAGCTACAAATACCGAATCAGATTTTATTTTGATAGTGTCATTTACATTATCCTTTCCATTAATATTTCTATAACTTATGATTTTTTTGTCAGAGTCTAGCAATAACATTGGAGTTGTTACAGTAGAATCAACAACAATATATTCCGCAACTATGTTTAACTCGTTATCTGTAAAAATATTTTTAGAAAATTCTTCATAAGCAAAAATCCATTTTTCCATTTTTGCTCGCTCTTCAGCTTTAAAATGCTGAAAAAAATCGTAAGTATTCCATAGGATTAAAGAAATAATGATAAACGATGAAAGCACAATAATCCATCGTAAAATATTTTGATTTTTGGTTAGCATCTATGAATTAAAATTTCAATTTTAAATATACAATGTATAAATGTAAATATGTTAATATTATTGCGCAACTTGTTAGTAAAACTGTTTTTAGTTGCAAGCGATAATGGTTAACTTTGCCCAAACTTGTTATTAATGACATCATTTGAACCTAAAGAACTTACTGTGCAAAAATTGCATAGTCTTTTATTAAGTGCTGTAGCACCAAGGCCTATCGCCTTTGCAAGCACTATAGATGCTTATGGCAATCCAAATTTATCACCTTTTAGTTTTTTTAATGTGTTTAGTGCAAATCCACCAATTTTAGTATTTTCACCTGCACGTCGTGTAAGTAACAATACGACAAAGCACACTTTAGAAAATGTAAATAAAATTAAAGAATGTGTGATCAATGTGGTTAATTATGATCTGGTTCAGCAAGCCTCATTAAGCAGTACAGAATATCCAGAAGGTGTTAATGAGTTTGAAAAGGCTGGATTAACAATGGTAAAATCTGACGTTGTAAAACCTTTTAGAGTTGGAGAGTCACCTGTTCAGTTTGAGTGTAAAGTGAATGACATTATTGCTTTAGGCAATGATGGTGGAGCTGGGAATTTGGTTATTTGTGAAGTTGTAAAACTTCATATCACAGAAGAAGTTTTAAATGCTGATGAAACCATAAACCAAGAAGCATTAGATTTGGTTGCAAGAGCAGGTGGAAGCTATTACACAAGAGCCAATAAAGGTTTTTTTGAAATACCAAAACCCTTAAGAACATTAGGTATTGGTGTTGACGCATTGCCAGAAAGTGTTAGAAACAGTATGATTTTAACAGGAAATGATTTAGGAATACTAGGCAATGTTGAAACCCTGCCAAGCAAAAAAAGTGTGGAGCTATTTGTAAGCCAAGTAAGTGAGCATTATCCAAATATTAGGAAAATGTCACATCGTGAAAAACATAAGATTGCCAAAAATTATTTAAGTTTTGGAGATGTTGATAGTGCATTAAAACTATTATTAAGTTAACTTTGAAAGTTTTAAAATATTAAGAAGAGAATAAAGATTTAAATAGATTACAATGGAATTACAAGGAAGAATCAAATTAATTGGAGAAACACAAACTTTTGGAACCAACGGTTTTCGTAAAAGAGAAATTGTTGTTACAACAGAGGAGCAATATCCACAACACATTATGGTAGAGTTTGTTCAAGATAAAACCGATTTACTTAACAATTATCAAGTTGGTCAGCAAGTAAAAATAAATATCAACCTTAGAGGAAGAGAGTGGACTAACCCTCAAGGAGAAGTAAAATATTTTAACTCTATTCAAGGATGGCGTATTGAAGCATTACAACAAGACACTTCAAATGGAGATATTCCACCTGTTCCACCAATGGATGCTTTTGAACCAGCAGGAGATTTAAATGATGACGATCATGACGATTTACCGTTTTAACTTATAAAATTTATAACAAAAAAGCCTCAACTAAATTAAATTGAGGCTTTTTTATTGCTTTAAAAATTGGTAATTTTCAATCCATGAACATCACTAAAACTGTTGAAACCATTTTCAGAAGGTATTTACCTTCGCCTTTTACTATTGCCATTCTCTTAACCTTGCTTACCATTATTTTGGCATTGTTTTTAACAGAACCTTCGAGGGACGAAAATCATTTATTAAGCATTTTATCGTTTTGGGAAGCTGGTATTTGGAACAATGACCTTCTAGTATTTGCCTACCAAATGATGCTAATTTTGGTTTTAGGCCATGTGTTAGTTCTTAGTAAACCTGCAAATAAGCTTATTGTAAAACTTTCTAAAAATGTAACAAGCACAACAAGTGCTGTAATACTAGTAAGCATAACAACTATGCTAGCAGCGTTTTTAAATTGGGGACTTGGACTCATTTTTGGTGCTATTTTGGCACGAAAAGTTGGTGAATATGCTCAACAGAACAATATTCCTCTTAATTATCCATTAGTTGGAGCAGCAGGCTATGTTGGCTTAATGGTTTGGCATGGAGGTATTAGTGGTTCTGCACCAATTAAAGTAGCTGAGAGTAACCACATTTTAAATTTTATGCAAGGTGTTTCAACTCCTGAAATATTAAGTCAAATACCAGAACATATAAACTTTAATCAAACCATTTTTAGTTGGTGGAATTTAGTATTATTTGGTGTTTTGCTATTAGTCATTCCTTTGGTGCTAAAACAAATAGCAAAAACCACACAACCAACCAATTTTAATTTGCAAACCTATCATTTAGATTCTCATACTTTAGAAGATATTGAAGGTGCAGAAAAGCTGGATTACTCTAAAATTCTTGGGGTTGGGTTTGGTGTTGTGCTACTTGCAGCTTTTTTCTATCAATATTGGGGCAACTTAAAAAGTTTAAATATTACACCTAATATGCTCAACTTTTTTATGTTGAGTTTGGCAATTATTTTACATAAAAATTTCAGTAATTTTTTAAATGCTTTAGAAGAAGCCATAAAAGGGACTTCAGGAATTTTAATTCAGTTTCCTTTGTATTTTGGTATTATGGGAATCATGAAAAGCACAGGAATGGTAGTCATGATTTCAGATTTTTTTGTATCCATAGCCACAGAAACCACATTGCCAATATTTACATTTTTTAGCGCAGGATTAGTTAATATTTTTGTGCCAAGTGGTGGTGGTCAATGGGCAATTCAAGGACCAATTGTTGTAGAATCTGCTATAAAACTTGGTGTGTCTTTACCTAAAGCCATTATGGCATTAGCTTATGGCGATCAGATAACCAACATGCTTCAACCTTTTTGGGCTTTGCCATTACTAGGCATTACAAAACTAAAGGCTAAAGAAATTTTGCCTTATACACTCATCTTGATGATTGTTGGAATTACAGTGTATGTATTAGGCTTATTACTATTGTAAATGTATTTATTAACAGATAAAATTGAATTTCCAGATGTAAACCTTGCTTCTATAGATGGCTTATTAGCTTATGGTGGAGACTTGTCTGTAGAACGATTAATATTAGCTTACTCCAAAGGTATTTTTCCATGGTATGAAAAAGGCGAACCCATTTTGTGGTGGTCTCCAGATCCAAGATTTGTACTATTTCCAGAAGATTTAAAAGTGTCAAAAAGTTTACGTAAAACGATTCAGAATAATAAGTTTAAAATAACTAAAAATAAAGCTTTTAGAGAGGTTATGACATCTTGTGCTCAAACAAAAAGAAAAGGACAACGAGGTACTTGGATTACATCAAATATGATAGAATCTTATTACAAATTGCATGAAATGGGATATGCAACATCTGTTGAGGTTTGGCAAAACAACAATCTAGTTGGTGGACTTTATGGAGTAGATTTAAATAATGGTGTGTTTTGTGGAGAAAGTATGTTTAGCCATGTCAGTAATGCGAGTAAAGTAGGCTTTGTGTCTTTTGTGGAAAATTCAAAATTCAAACTTATTGATTGTCAAATACATACAAATCATTTAGAAAGCTTTGGAGCAAAACATATTTCCAGAGATAACTTTATTAAATTATTAATTTGAATTAAGTTTTATTGACTTCAATAAAAATTTATTGATATTAGCAGAATATATTAGACTGAATAAATGCTTACAAGGGAAGATTTTAATCATTATGAAGACAAGGAAAAGTTTTTAGACATCCTAAATAAAAAGATAGCTAAAAACGAGTTGGCGCAAATTATTGAAAAAGCTGAATATGAAAAAGAACTTTTACAGCTTCAAGCAGAATTGGTCAATTTACAACGTTGGGTTGCTAAAAACAAAAGACGCGTTTGCGTTATTTTTGAAGGACGTGATGCTGCTGGAAAAGGTGGTGCAATCAGAAGGTTTACAGAGCACCTAAACCCTCGTTCTATGAGGGTTGTGGCTTTAACAAAACCAACTGAAGTTGAAAAAGGCCAATGGTATTTCAGACGCTATATTAAAGAACTTCCAGAGCCTGGCGAAATCGTGTTTTTTGATAGAAGTTGGTACAATCGTGCAGTAGTAGAACCTGTTATGGGTTTTTGTACAGACAGCCAATACGAAAAATTTATGGTTCAGGTTACAGAATTTGAACACATGCTATATGAAGATGGAGTAGATATTATAAAGTTTTGGTTCTCCATCACAAAAGATGAACAAGCAAGACGATTTGAATCAAGATTAAGAAACCCATTAAAAAGATGGAAATTTAGTCCAGTAGATAAAGAAGGACAAATTCGTTGGGACGATTATACGTTTTACAAAGAGCAAATGTTTAGTAAAACACATACTACTTTTAGTCCTTGGATACTCATTGTAACCAACAATAAAAAGCAAGCACGTTTAGAAAGCATGCGCTATGTATTATCTAAGTTTGATTATGAAGGAAAGCGAAAATCGGGTTTAACCATGTTACGAGACCCAAATGTTGTACAACGCTACCATAGAGCCATAAAATAAACCATCAAGATGACGGAATTAACAGCAAAAGATTTAAGACTCTTAAACTCTAAAAAAGGGATCAAGCAATTTTTGATGGATGAAAACTATTCTATCCCAAAAATACTTCGTTATGTGAAGTATGAAAACAAACTTAAAGAACTGCAAGAAGAACTCATAAAACTTCAAAAATGGGTAGGAGATCATGACGAGAAAGTAGTTATTGTTTTTGAAGGTAGAGATGCAGCAGGAAAAGGCGGCGCTATTAGACGTGCAACAGAGCATTTAAACCCTCGTGAGTTTAAAGTTGTAGCATTGCCAAAACCGACCGAAGATGAAAAAAGTCAATGGTATTTTCAACGTTACATTAACCATTTACCCAAAAAAGGGAAAATTGTATTTTTTGACAGAAGTTGGTACAATCGTGCTGTTGTAGAACCTGTAAATGGTTTTTGTACTCAAGAAGAATATCATAGATTTATGAATCAAGTCAATGAGTTTGAACGAATGATTATAGAATCTGGGATTAGGCTTATTAAATTTTATTTTTCTATTTCAAAAGATGAGCAAGCAGAACGATTTGAAGACATAAAGAAAAGCCCAATTAAAAAATGGAAGTTCAGTGCAGTAGACTCAAAAGCTCTTGAACTCTGGGATGATTATACAGAGTATAAAACAAAGATGTTTGAAAAAACAAACACAGAATTGGCTCCTTGGATCATTATAAAGGCTAACAGAAAAAGTAAGGCAAGAATTGAAGCCATCCAAAAAATACTGGAATTAATCCCTTATGATGCCAAAGATTTAGAATTAATAAAACCTTTTAACTTCTAAACTTCATTATATCTAAAACAAGTTACTTCATGGTCATTTACCATTCCAGTAGCTTGCATATGAGCATACACTACAGTAGTACCAACAAACTTAAACCCTCTTTTCTTTAAATCTTTACTTATATCATCACTTAAAAGCGTGTTCGCAGGAGCTTCTTTGTAATTTTTAATAGCATTTTTAATTGGTTTTCCATCTGTAAACTTCCAGATATAATTGTTAAAACTGCCAAATTCATCTTGGATTTTCATAAAAGCTTGAGCATTGGTAATAGTTGCTTTAATTTTTAATTTATTTCTAATGATTCCAGAATCTTGAAGTAAAGCATTAATTTTATCTTCATTGTATTTAGCAATTTTTTTGTAATCAAAATTGTCAAGTGCATTTCTAAAATTTTCTCGCTTTCTGAGTATAGTTATCCAACTCAATCCAGCTTGAAAGGTTTCAAGAATTAAAAACTCAAATAAAACAGCATCATCATGCACAGGAACTCCCCATTCTGTATCGTGATAAGTTTCATAAAGGGTGTCGCCAATGCACCAACCACATCTTTGTCTATCGTTCATAGATTCGTAATTTTTTGTTTAAGCACATGGCATAATCATGACAAAAGTCATAAAATAATAAAAACCAAGGCATTAGTTTTACCGCTTTAAAGGTACAATTATGCAACAAATTATTAAGGAAAGTTTAGATAATAGTATTAACTACGCAGATTATTGTAGGTTGATGCATAAATTGGTTTTAGATAAGTTTACTACTGGAGACGATATTTCAGAAGCAAACATTAACTATACAATGCTGAATGAAGCTCGAATGAGCAGATGGAACAAAAAACTTGAAATCGCTGAAAGTGAAAAAGCTATAATAAAGGGGTTTAGTACTGAGGTTATTTGGTTGGTCATTACCGAGAGTTGGTGTGGCGATGCAGCACATTTATTGCCTGTTATTAATAAAGTAGCAGAGCTAAACACAAACATTAATATGCGAATTGTGTTGCGTGATGACAATGAAAACCTAATGAATTTATTTCTGACCAATGGCAGCAAATCGGTCCCAAAACTAATAATGCTTGATGCCAGATCTTTAAAAGTATTGGGTGTTTATGGACCAAGGCCAAGTGCTGCGACGAAAATGGTTGACGATTATAAACACATACATGGTTCTTTAACTCCAGAATTTAAAGAAGCATTACAACGTTGGTACAACAAAGACAAAGGACAGACAGCTATTAAGGATTTAACGAAGTTTTTAAAAAAACAAACACCTAGTTTTTACCTTTAAATATAAAACTAATGGTTCCAATTTGTGACGGTTTAGAACTATCTGAATTAAACAAGGACGCCTTTGCATATTCTATTGCAGTATCAACCAAACAACCATTCTCTGTTGTAGAGGCTGCACTGTTATAGGAAGCGTTTGTAACATTGCCTTCAGCATCAACAGTGATATTAATGACCACTTTCCCACCATTTTCGCATAAATAAATTGGAGGCGGAATTTCTATTTTTGTTCTATTAACCAATGAGTAACTGATAGAGCTGTTTTTATTTATTCCACTCAAAGAAGGTGTTCGTTTTTTTTCAGAAGTCTTTGCAATAATATCATTTATATTATCAAAAGTTTGAGCTTCTTCCTCGTTAGAAACAGTCCCTGAAGAAGACAATTCGTCATTTGTTTCGGTTTCTTCAGAGACAGTTTCATTATTGTTTCGGTTTCGTATTTCTTCTAACTGCTCTTCAAAAGCTTTGTCTAGTTTATTATTATTTTCGTTGTAGGCTTGGTTAGTACTAGGCGTATTTAACAAGTTATCTAAGCTTTCCAATATATCTTGTAATTCTTCTTTTTCTTCTTCAATGGGTTCGGGTTCCATTTCATAAAAGGTTTCAGCAACCAATTTCGATTTCTTTTTTATGTGGAGCGTGAAAGCTAGAAACACTACAACTGTTGACACTAAAGTTGTAGCTATCATCGCTTTGTATGTATTTACAGTAGGCATTAATTTATAACGTAATTATTTAGTTTGGTGCGTTATATATACGTTAAAGTATGTAAAAAAGTTTAAAAACCTAAACGATGGCTCATTTTTTTGAGTTTAAGACTTTTTAAGATTTTCTATAAAGTCATCAATAGAATGTGCATTTTCAACCTTAAAATCTCCTATTCTTGTACGTCGTAAAACAGACAAATGTGCTCCAGAGTTTAGGGTTTTTCCAAAATCGTTTGCTAATGATCTTATATAAGTACTTTTACTACAAACTACCCTAAAATCAACCTCGTTGTTCTCAAATCTGGTGATTTCAAATTCTGAAATGTTAATTTTTCTGGATTTTATTTCAACATGCTCTCCAGCTCTTGCAAATTCGTACAATCGTTTTCCATCTTTTTTTATAGCCGAAAAAACAGGAGGTAACTGTTCAATTTCACCTATAAATTGTTTTGTCGTTTCAAATACTAACTCTTTATTGATATGCTGAGTAGAAAATGTTTCGTTAATTTCAGTTTCAAGGTCATATGATGGTGTTGTGCTTCCTATAACAAAAGTTCCTGTGTATTCTTTTTCTTGCCCTTGAAAAGTGTCAATCTGTTTGGTCATTTTTCCAGTACAAATTACAAGTAAACCAGTTGCTAAAGGATCTAATGTTCCTGCATGACCAACTTTTATTTTTTTAATGTTGAAAGCTTGCCTTATTTCCCAACGCAGTTTGTTTACTACTTGAAACGATGTCCAATGCAGAGGTTTGTCTATTAGTAAGATTTGTCCTGATTGAAAGTCTTCAGCAGTTTTCATTTAATTCATTGAAGCATAAGTTATGGCTATAAAACCAACTATAATACAATAGATGGCAAAGTAGCTAAGCTTACTTCGTTTAACCAACTTAATCATTAATGTACAAGCAAATAAACCAGATACAAAAGCAGCTATAAAACCTATGGATAGTGTTGTAAAATTGGAATTATCATAGCTTAACTCTCCACTTAAAATATCTTTAGCAATTTTACCAAAAATTAATGGAACAACCATTAAAAAAGAAAATCTGGCGGCTTTGGTTTTATCGTTTCCTAATAAAACTGATGTAGAAATTGTGGCTCCAGAACGTGAAACTCCAGGCAACATTGCAATAGCTTGAGCGAAACCAATAACTAAAGCATTTTTAAAGCTAACATCTTTATTGGTGTTTTGGGCTTTATCAGCAAGATATAATAAAAATGCTGTGAGAAATAGCATAAAGCCTACCAACTGTATATTGCCTCCAAAAAGCTCGGCTAATTCAGATTCGTAATTATAACCTATAATCACAGCAGGAATCATGGAGATAGCAATTTTGGCTAAAAATTGCATGTCTTCATTCCATTGAAATTTTAAAATACCTTTGATAATATCACCAATGTCTTTTCTAAAAACAACCATAGTACTGATAGCTGTAGCAAAGTGAAGAACAACAGTAAACAGTAAACTATCTTCAGGCATTGAATTATCTCCTAAAATGGCTTTACCAAGCTCTAAATGACCACTTGATGACACAGGAAGAAACTCAGTAAGTCCTTGTACAATACCTAAAATGATGGCATCAATAATTTCCATGTGGCAAAAGTAGATGAATTTTATTTTTCAGAATCCGTTTTATCAGGATTTAATAAAATGGCATAAATCTGAATTCCGAAACCAATAATCACTAATGTTGGTGCTAAGCGAATACGTCTCCAGTTAAAAATTTCAGGGTTAAAAACATTTGGGTCGTCACTACCACCACCAGACATTAAAATAAAGCCTAGAGCAATAAAACCTAAGCCTATAAACATCCATTTGTAGTTCTTTTTTCCAAAAATGAAGTTGTTTTTTGCGTCTTCTTTTCGTTTTTGTTCTCCCATTTTAATCGAATTCTGTAAATATTATTTCGTCACCAAGAACCATTTGTGCAATATGCTCAGAAGTGCCAAAAGGCATCTTAGGTAAGTACAAAGTAACGGTTTTATTTAAAACTTTAGCGTTAAGGGAATCTAAATTTAAGCCTTGCTCTAAACCACGATTAATATAATAGTAATCCGTACCATCGTCATGAAACACAATATCATAAGAAGAGCCTTCAGTTATTTTTGTTATTTTAACTTCAACTACTTCACACTCTTCAGGCTTTGGATTACTGATTACACAAGATTTAATTATTAAAAAAGATAGTAATATAAAGGCAATAAATAGTAAAGCAGTAATTCGTTTCATTATTAATAATATAATTGATCTGTTTTTAAATTCAAGAAACGTTGTGTAGCAATATAGGTGCTAATCCAAGTAATAACCACGCCAAGAACAAAGACGCCTAAAAACAATCCACCTATCATTATTGGGTTTCTCAATAACTCTAATTCTGCAAAGGTTTTGTCAACATAATAGAGTACAACTGCCATTCCAATGAGTGCTAAAATGGCTCCAATAATCCCTAATTTAATGCTTTTCCAAATAAATGGTCGTCTAATAAATTGTTTTGTAGCACCAACCATTTGCATGGTTTTTATGGTGAAGCGTTTAGAGTAAATGGATAATCTTATCGAGCTGTTAATGAGCAATACTGCAATAAGAGTAAATAATCCACTGATGATTAAAACCCAAAGACTAATGCGTTTTACGTTGCTATTCATCATAGATACCAAATCTTTATCATAACGAACTTCAGCAACAAATTTCTTGGTCATGGTTGCTTCAGAAATACTATCCAAACGTTGCTCAGTCACATAGTCTGCCTTTAAGTTTACATCAATAGAGTTCTGTAAAGGATTGTAACCAACATCATCCAAAAAGTCTTCTCCATATTCGTTTTGCATAAAAGCAGCAGCATCTTCTTTAGAGACATATTTGGTTTCTTTTATATATTTGGCAAGCATCAAACTTTTTTGCAACTGGTTTATTTCAACTTCTTTAGCATTGTCGTTAAGGTAAATGGTCATGACAACGCGTTCTTTAAAATTATCTGAAATGGTTTTGGCATTCAATACGAGCATTCCTAACAATCCTATTAAAAATAAGACCAATGCAATACTTAAAACCACTGAGAAATAAGAAGATATTAATCGGCGTTTTTGATGCTTTTCAAAAGATGAGCTCATAGCGTGTTTTAGTTGATGGTGTAAAAATAATAAAGTATCTCAAAAGAAACTTCAAAAGACAAAAGTCTTTTGATATCATTAATAATTGTCATTCCCACATATATATGAATCTGTTAAATTGAAATTCGTTTTATTCATTTAAATCGATTAATTTTGGTTGAAACTGTAATTAATAACTCAAAGATATGAACATTGTTGTATTTGGCGCTGGAGGAGTTGGTGGATATTTTGGTGGTAAACTGGCTCAAGCTGGTAATGATGTGACCTTTATTGCTCGAGGGAAACACTTGCAAGCGATTAAAAGTAACGGATTGCAAGTAAAAAGTATTCAAGGCAATTTTAAAGTTTATCCAAAAGTGACAGATGATATTGTTAACATTAAGAGTCCTGATTTAATAATTTTAGCCGTAAAGTCTTGGCAAGTTGATGAGGTTGCTATGCAATTAAAACCAATAATTAGTGACAACACCCTAGTTCTACCTTTACAAAATGGTGCAGATAATGCAGACAAACTAAGAGAGGTTTTACCTCACGAAAACGTTTTGGCAGGATTATGTAAAATAGTGAGTCGAGTAGAATCTCCAGGAGTTATTGATCATTTTGCTTTTGATCCTGAGATTGTTTTTGGCGAATACGACAATGAAAAATCAAAACGGGTTCAAAATGTATCAGCACTATTTGATAAAGCAGGAATAAAAAATAAAATTTCAGATGATATCCATTTAGATATCTGGAAAAAGTTTCTGTTTATAGCAACAGTAAGTGGTATTGGCGCCTTAACTCGTGTTGAATTTGGTGTTATGAGAAACGATGAACATATCAGACAAATCATGTATCAAACTGCTAACGAAATTGTGGCTGTAGCCAATGCAAAAGGGATTAGGTTAACCAATGACGATATTGAAATGTTGCTTAAAGTAGTCGATAATTTAAATGCCAAAACAACAGCTTCTATGCAACGTGATATTATGGAAGGACGTCCAAGTGAACTGGATAATTTTAACGGTTACATTGTAAGACAAGGCAAAGAATTACACATTACAACGCCTGCAAATAGTTTTACTTATCATTGTTTATGGCCTCAAGAAAAGAAGGCTAGAGGATTAAACTAGTTTAACCTTAGGCTTTTTGCTAATTAAATACACACCAGAAATTACAAGCAAACAACTCAATATTTTAATGAGATTAATGTCTTGAGCATATTCTTCATGCATCAAGATATAAGCATATATACTCACCATAATAAAACTCACAGCTGGTTGCAAATACACATAACTTCCGTTCACTGAAGGTGCAACATAATTAAGAGCATAGATATTAAATAGGTAAGCAAAAAATGTGGTGAACAATACGACAAATCCAACAGCTAAATACGTATTTAAATCGAAAGTAGAGAAATCAGTAGCTAAAACATCGCTTATTCCAAACGGAAACATAAAAATAAAACCAAATAAAAACACCCAACTTATTACATTCAGAGCATTGTATTTTTTCATCATTGGTTTTACTAAAACTAAATAAAAAGCATAAGAACACGCATTGATAAAAACAAATAGATTCCCTAATGTTGAGCTAGTTCCTGCAGCACTTTTACCATACCAAATCAACAAGACAGCTCCAATAGCACCAATAGTAATTCCAAAAAGTTTATTTGTTGTGATTTTTTCTTTTAAAAGGATAGCACTAAATATCAAAACCATTACAGGAATTGAAGTTATTATTATGGAAGCATCAATTGGCGATGTTAAATTCAAACCATGAAAAAATAATAATTGATTGGTTGTTACTCCTAAAATTCCACAAAGCACCAATCTTAAAAAATCTTTCTTCTCGATTTTTTCTTTAATAAAAGATTTAATGATCCAGAACAAAATGCCAGCACCAACAATCCTTAAAAACACAAAAGCTGAAGGGCCAATTTTATTTGGCATGATACCTTTTGCGATCAGATAATTAGCACCATAAATAACATTGGCTCCAAGAAGTGCTAAATGTGCTTTATGAGTATTGGTTAGCAAAGAATGAGTTGGTTTAATTTGCTGTGAAAATACAAATTGCCTTTTAAAAAAAGTTTAAAAAAGTATAATAGTTGGGTTGCATTAATTTATTAGATGCAAACACTTTACTGTTTTCTTTATTAACCGTAAATTTGCGCTTTTAATTACCGAAAGCAATACGATGAAATACCATTTCAACGAGATAGAAGCCAAATGGCAAAAATATTGGGCAGAGAACCAAACGTTTAAAGCTGAAAATAACTCAGAAAAGCCAAAATATTATGTGTTAGACATGTTTCCTTATCCTTCTGGAGCAGGATTACATGTTGGACATCCATTAGGCTATATTGCGAGTGATATTTATGCACGTTACAAACGTCATAAAGGGTTTAACGTGTTACATCCTCAGGGTTATGATAGCTTTGGTTTACCTGCCGAACAATATGCCATTCAAACGGGTCAGCATCCAGCTATTACTACTGAGGAAAACATTAAAACCTATCGACGACAGTTAGACCAAATAGGTTTTTCATTCGATTGGTCCCGTGAAGTGAGAACGTCTGACCCAAATTATTACAAATGGACACAGTGGATTTTCATCCAACTGTTTAATTCATGGTATAATAATGATGTTGATAAAGCTGAAAACATATCGACTCTTATTTCTGTTTTTGAAAAAGGAGGAAACGCAAACGTTAATGCAGCTTGTGATGATAACATTACTATTTTTACTGCTGAAGCATGGAAAAACTATTCATCTGAGCAACAACAAGAAATATTACTTAAATATAGACTCACCTATTTGGCCGAAACCGAAGTGAACTGGTGTCCTGCTTTAGGAACTGTGTTGGCTAACGACGAAATTGTCAATGGAGTGTCAGAACGTGGTGGACATCCTGTTATTAGAAAAAAAATGATGCAATGGAGTATGCGAATTTCTGCTTATGCAGAGCGTTTACTTCAAGGATTAGACACCATTGATTGGCCAGAACCACTTAAGGAAATTCAACGCAATTGGATTGGAAAATCGGTTGGAGCTTCGGTAACTTTTAAAGTCCTATCCCCAACCCTTTCCAACGGAAAGGGAGTAGTTCCTGGATATATGACAGGAGGCAATAATTCTCACTTACTATTAGAACGAGCTAAAGAAATGCGTGCCAATCCAACAGAGGCTGAAGCAGCTTTATGGCAAAATTTGAAAGGCAAAAAACTAGACTCGAAATTTAGACGACAACACATAATAGGTGATTATATAGTTGATTTTGTTTGCTTAGATAAAAAACTAATTATAGAAGTTGATGGAAAAATACACGATTCTCAAATTGAAGAGGATGCAAATAGAACTGAAATTTTAGAAAATGATTTCTATAAAGTCATAAGGTTTAAAAATGAAGAAGTTCTTGGTAATATTGATGAAGTTTTAGAAAAAATCAGTAAAGAATTAGCGGAAAGAGAATCAATTAAGAGAGAGCAAGTCCTTCCCTCTGGGAAGGATTTAGGATGGGAAATAGACGTCTTCACCACTCGTCCTGATACCATTTTCGGAGTGAGTTTCATGACACTTGCTCCAGAACACGAGTTGGTTGCTAAAATCACAACACCAGAACAAAAAGCTGAGGTAGAGGCTTATATTGAAGCGACTGCAAAACGTAGTGAACGCGATAGAATGGCAGATGTAAAAACCATTTCTGGTGCGTTTACAGGAGCTTATGCTGAACATCCTTTCAGTAAAAAACCAATTCCAATCTGGATTGGTGATTACGTGTTAGCTGGTTACGGAACAGGAGCTGTCATGTCTGTGCCTTGTGGTGACCAACGTGATTACGATTTTGCAAAATATTTTGAAATACCGATTCCTAATATCTTTGATTTATCCAAAATAAAAGGCTCGAGTGAGAGTTCTCCTCCTTTGGAGGAGTTAGAGGAGGCTTTTACAGATAAAGACAATACCATTATTGCAAATAGTGGATTTCTTAATGGGCTTAACTATAAACAAGCAGTAAAAAGAGCAATTTATGAGCTTGAAAAATTAGGTCAAGGCAAAGGCAAAACCAATTACAGATTACGTGACGCTGTGTTTTCTCGTCAGCGTTATTGGGGAGAACCATTCCCAGTGTATTACGTCAATGGAATGCCACAAATGATTGATACTGAGCATTTACCAATCACTTTACCAGAAGTTGAAAAATATTTACCAACCGAAACTGGCGAACCACCTTTAGGAAATGCTACACATTGGGCTTGGTGTACCAAGACGAATAAAATTGTAAGCAATGAGATGCTGAAACAAGTTCAGCATGACAAAAATGGTTCTGTCATTCCGACAGAGCAAAGCGACGAGGAATCTCATAACGGAGTATATCCATTAGAACTAAACACCATGCCTGGTTGGGCTGGAAGCTCACAGTATTTTAATCGTTATATGGATCCTCATAATGATACCGAGATTTTTTCACAGGAAGCTATTAACTATTGGCAGCAAGTGGACTTGTATATTGGCGGAAGTGAACACGCTACAGGACATTTATTGTACTCACGTTTTTGGCAAAAGTTTATGTATGATCTTGGTTTAGTACCTCATGATGAGTTTGCTAAAAAGCTGATTAATCAAGGGATGATTTTGGGGACGAGTGCACTTATTTATAGGTTAGATGTGGAGTTTAGTGTTGACTATAAAATATCAGAAGCTTCCGAAATTATTGCGCAAAGTACTTCGCATTTAGCTTATGCCAAAAAAGCTACTCAAGATGGTCGCTTTGGTTCTAATTATGTATTCTCAAAAAATAGAAAAAATGAGATTGAACAAAAAGGTTATGGAAATATTGATAAAGTTATAATTGAAAAGATAAGTAAGAAACTCCATGAAATAACACCAAACTCACCAGTCGAAAACATTGAATTAATCAATCAATTTGAGAAGAAAATTCATATTGTAGGGCTCATTTTTAGTCCTATTCATGTTGACGTATCATTAGTTAATTCGTCTGATGAATTAGATATTGAAGCTTTTAAATTACACCCAATGGGTAAAGATTACAAAGAAGTTGAGTTTCTTTCTGAAGAAGATGGGACTTTTAAAGTAGGTCGTGAGATAGAAAAAATGTCTAAACGTTGGCTTAACGTAGTTAATCCTGAAATAATTTGTTCTGACTATGGAGCAGATAGTTTACGTTTATATGAAATGTTTTTAGGGCCATTAGAGCAATACAAGCCTTGGAATACTGCTGGAATTACAGGTGTATATAGTTTCCTTAAAAAATTATGGAAATTGTATTTTGATGATAACGGTTTTAAGGTTACTGAAACTGAACCTTCAAAAGAAGCTTTAAAAACCTTACACAAAACCATCAAAAAAGTAGAAGAAGATATTGAGAATTTCTCGTTTAATACATCAGTCTCTACCTTTATGATTGCAGTCAATGAGCTAACAGCACAAAAATGTACAAGCAGAGAGATTCTTGAACCTTTATTGATTCTGATTTCACCTTATGCGCCACATATCGCTGAAGAGCTGTGGAATCAACTAGGTCATAAGGAGTCTATTTCAACTGCTGCATTTCCAAAATTTGATGAAAGCCATTTGGTAGAAAGCACGAAGAACTACCCAATTTCATTTAATGGTAAAATGCGCTTCACAATGGAACTGCCTTTAGACCTAAGCAAAGACGATATTGAAGCTGCTGTGATGGCTCATGAAAAAACCAAAGAACAATTACAAGGTCGTGAGCCTAAAAAAGTGATTATTGTTCCTGGTAAAATTGTGAATATTGTTGGGTAACGAATAAAAAACACTCCTCCTTTTTAAAGAGGAGTGGCTTCATTTCTGTGAAACGAAATGAAGACGAGGTGGTTGATAACACTTCCGTCACTATGTGACACCTTCCCTTAAAAAAGGGAAGGAAAACTAAGTATAGACTGACAAAATTTCTTAACGAATATTTGGCTCACTATTTGATTGATAAATATTACATTTACATTATTAAAATTAAAAACAAATGATTGGATATTATATATTAATTGGAGCGATTGCTCTGGTAAGTTGGTTAGTAAGTAATCAATTAAAGCAAAAATTTGCCAAATACTCAAAAGTACAATTGAGAAATGGCATGAGTGGTAAAGAAATTGCCGAGAAAATGCTAGCTGATAATGGTATTTTTGATGTTGAGGTCATTTCAACACCTGGACAATTAACAGACCACTATAATCCAAAAAACAAAACAGTTAACTTAAGTGAAGCGGTTTACAATCAGCGTAACGCAGCAGCAGCAGCTGTTGCAGCACACGAATGTGGTCACGCTGTACAACATGCAAAAGCTTACAGTGCTTTAGGAATGCGATCAGCATTAGTGCCAATTGTTAGTATAACTTCAGGAATGTCACAATGGCTTGTTATTGGTGGACTTGTTTTAGGAGGTGCTACAGGATTAGGACTAGGATGGTGGGTTGCTGTCGCTGGATTGGTATTTATGGGGTTTGCAACCTTATTCAGTTTTATTACACTTCCAGTTGAGTACGATGCTAGTAATAGAGCATTAGCTTGGTTAGAGAATAAACACATGGTATCTAGAGAAGAGCATGATGCAGCTGAAGATGCCTTAAAATGGGCTGCTAGAACTTATTTAGTGGCTGCTATTGGTGCGTTAGCATCATTATTATATTGGGCGCTTCAAGTGTTTGGAGGACGAGACTAGACAAGATTTTTATAATATAATTAAAGCCAGATATTTTTATCTGGCTTTTTTAATTCTTGTCAGTTCGAGTGAAATTGTGAAACAATTTTGTATCGAGAACAGGTTCTGTATAAACTTTCTCGATACAATTTTTTGAAACACAAAAAATAACTCGAAGTAACATTATATCTTGATTTGCCTATCTATTTGTTGGTTTAACGAGATAAAAGTTTCTGTTCTAGATACACCAGAAATGGTTTGAATGTCTTTATTTAAAACGTGCATTAAATGCTCATTATCTTTACACAGAATCTTTACCAAAATACTCCAATTTCCAGTTGTGTAGTGGCATTCTAAAACCTCAGGGATTTTTTTAAGCTGCCTTACAGCGTCAGGATTACTCATGGCTTTATCTAAAAAGATACCAACAAATGCCATGGTTGTATAGCCTAAAATCTTTGGATTAATCACAAATTTTGAACCTGCCAATAACCCAGATTTTTCTAGCTTTCGTAAACGTTGATGAATGGCTGCGCCAGAAATTCCGACTTGACGTGCAATTTCTAAAACAGGAGTTCTGGCATCTTCCATTAAGGCACGAAGTATTTTTTTATCAATACCATCTATCTGAACATTCTGGTTGATTACCTTCATTTTATTTTTTACTAAAAAAATATTAGACGTTTAGTGGATTATAACCTAAATAAGGTACTTCTTTTTCCTGAAATTCTATTCCAAATTCTTTCAGCTCCTTTAAAATAGGTTCATAAACTTCTTTTGCAATTGGTATTTGCACTCCAGGAGTTTTTATTTTTCCGTTTAAAATAGCCAAGGTGGCTATAGCAACTGGTAAGCCTACAGTTTTTGACATGGCAGTATAGGTCTGATCTTCACCAATTGCAACCATAGTAGAGTCTATTTGACGTTTTTCGCCATTTAGTGCATAACCGAATTTGTGATACATTACAATCATGTCTTTATCATTTTCGTCTAAAGTCCAGCTATCCATAAGTATTTTTTGTAAAATTTCTGCTGGAGTGGCTTTAACAAGTCCAACCATTTTTTTGGGATTAAAAACATCCAACTCTTCTAACTTGTCCCATACAATATCATCTTGATCTATTTTTAATTGATGTCTAAACTTAAGTTCAACAGAATCGGTTGGACTATAAGGTAGAAAAGCATTTATAAAATCACGATAACTCATATTTTCACTATCATCAATAGTATAGCTGTCATCAGTCATTCCAAGTAATACAAACATTTGCCAGGCTCTACTAAACCCAACACGTCTCATAGTGCCACGATACAATGTTTTGGCACTGTTAAGTCCGTAAGCACTTTGATATTTTAATGAGTCTCGATTGGCATAAGCTTCAAAGCGACCATAACCTTCAACATCTAAAAACTCGGTACGTCTAAACAGACGATGATACGGAATATATTTATAAGTGCCTTCTTGTAAAAATTTGGCAGCACCACCTTGTCCTGCAACAACCACATTTCTTGGGTTCCAAGTGAATTTATAATTCCATAAGTTATTATCGCTTTCAGGAGCTACTAAGCCACCAGTGAAAGATTCAAATAGTATAATTTCACCTCCTTTATCTCTGATATCATCAATAACTTGCATGGCACTCATGTGGTCTATTCCAGGATCTACACCGATTTCGTTCATAAAGACTAAGTTTTTGTTCTTAGCCGAAGAATCTAGTGCCTGCATTTCTGGACTAACGTATGATGCTGTAACCATGTGTGTGCTATGAGTAACACAATCTTTCGCAACTTCAATGTGCAATCTTGCTGGAAGCATTGATACAACTATGTCTGCAACTTTAATAGCGTTGCTTCTGGATTCTTTATCAAAAACATCTAAAGGGATAACATTGGCATGATCATGGTTCCCAATAAGTTTCCTAGCATTTTTTATATTAATATCTCCAATTGTGATATGTAAATCTTCAGCTTTAGCTTTGTCTAAAAAGTATTTTATTAAATAAGATGCAGATTTTCCTGCTCCAATTATTAATATGTTTCTCATAGTCAGTTTAGTTGTGTAATTTTGGATTTTTATACTACGAATGTAATAAATTGTAAGGGTTATAAAAACATAAATCAGATTTTAATATGAACAAGAAATTACTAATTACAGGAAGCGTTTTAGGTGTAATATCTATTGTTTTAGGAGCGTTTGCTTCCCATGGTTTAGAAAAATTAATTACAGAAGATGCTATTGAAACATTTCAGGTTGGTGTTCGCTATCAAATGTACCATGCTTTGTTGTTATTGTTTGCAGGGAATTCATCAAAAATCTCAACTAAATCAAAGTATTGGATGTTTGTTTTAATTACTTCTGGTGTTGTATTGTTTTCTGGCTCTATTTATGTTCTTTCAACAAATGAACTTACAGAATTTGACTTTAAAACTATTGGGTTTATCACTCCAATAGGAGGTTTGCTTCTAATCTGTTCTTGGGTAGTAATGTTGATTGGATTTTTAAAGTTAAAAGACGAATAATGTTAGTTTTTTAAATATAAATTCTAATAAAATTTATATTTTTGCAGGATAAACAACACAATAAAATTATGGTGGATAACACCCAAGGCAAGAAAACAATTTCGGTAGAACAATACGGGATTAAGAACGCAACGGTTAATTACCAATTATCACCAAACCAACTTCACGATAAGACAATTTCAAACAATCAAGGTCTAGAAGCATCATCAGGAGCGCTTGCTGTAAATACAGGAGAATTTACTGGTCGCTCACCTAAAGATCGTTTTATCGTAAAAGATGATATCACAAAGGATCGTGTTTGGTGGGGAAATATAAACATACCCTTTGAAAGTGATAAATTTGAAGCGCTTTACAAAAAGGTAACTGCATATTTGTCTGAAAAAGAAGTTTACGTAAGGGACTGTTACGCTTGTGCAGATTTAAACTACAAAACAAATATTCGTGTTATAAACGAATATCCTTGGAGCAATATGTTTGCTTACAATATGTTTTTAAGACCAAATGAGGACGAGCTTAAAAACTTTGACCCTGAATGGCTTGTGGTTAATGCTCCAGGTTTTATGGCAGATCCAGAAGCAGATGGCACACGTCAACATAATTTTGCCATTTTAGACTTTACCAAAAAAATTGCAATAATAGGAGGAACAGGATATACAGGCGAAATTAAAAAAGGAATATTCTCTGCACTGAACTTTGTACTTCCCGTATTTAAAAACACCCTGCCAATGCACTGTAGTGCGAACGTTGGTAAAGATGGAGATACTGCAATTTTCTTTGGATTGTCAGGAACCGGAAAAACAACCTTGTCAACAGATCCTAATAGAAGTTTAATTGGCGATGATGAACATGGTTGGACTGCTGAAAACACAGTATTTAATTTTGAAGGAGGCTGCTATGCAAAAGTTATTAATTTGACCAGAGATAGCGAACCAGAAATTTATGATGCCATAAAAAAAGGAGCCATACTTGAAAATGTGATTATGGACGCTAACGGCGAAGTAGATTTTACAGATACCTCCATTACACAAAACACAAGAGTAAGTTATCCAATTTACCATATTGAAAACATTAGAACACCATCAATAGGTGAGAATCCGAAAAACATTTTCTTTTTAACAGCAGATGCTTTCGGTGTATTGCCTCCAATTTCAAAATTAACACCTGGTCAGGCAGCCTATCATTTCATTTCAGGATATACTGCAAAAGTTGCTGGAACAGAAGCAGGAATAGACGAGCCATTGCCAAGTTTTTCAGCTTGTTTTGGAGCGCCTTTTATGCCTTTGCATCCTACAAAATATGCTGAGATGTTAAGTAAAAAGATGAAAGATGCTGGTGTGAATGTTTGGTTGATAAACACTGGATGGACAGGTGGCCCTTATGGTGTTGGAAGCAGAATTAAGCTTAAATACACAAGAGCTATGATTACAGCAGCACTGAATGGTGATTTAGACAATGTATCACCTGAAACCTATAGAACACACTCTGTATTTGGATTGTTGCAACCAAGGTCTTGTCCTGGAGTACCAGACGAGGTATTAAGCTCAAGACAAACTTGGAACAATGATGAAAGCTATTATAAAACAGCATATAAATTGTCTGATTCTTTTAGAGAGAATTTTAAGAAATTTGAAGAGTTCGCAAATGCTGAGATTTTGGCTGGAGCACCAAATGTAAAATCTTAATATTTAGAACTATATAAACAAAAAGGGTGAAGATTTTATCTTCACCCTTTTTGTTTGCACTAAAATCGTGTGTTATTTTTTGTTTACACTTTCAATATATTTTTCCAAGGCCATTGTCATTGAAGGCGTTTCTGGAGTTGGTGCGGCAATATCTACACGTAACCCTTTATCTTCAACAGCTTTAATGGTTGTGTTTCCAAATACTGCAATGCGTGTGTTGTTTTGTTTGAAATCTGGGAAATTATGAAACAGTGAGTCTATTCCAGAAGGGCTAAAAAACACAAGTATGTCATAAAACACATTCTCTAAATCGGATAAATCACTTATAACAGTTCTGTAAAACGTAGATTTTTTCCACTTTATACTCAAATCATTTAAAATTTCAGGGACCTCAGGTTTTAACTTGTCTGTTGCTGGTAATAAAAATGACTCGTCTTTATACTTTTTAATAAGTGGAGAGAGTTCTGCAAAAGTACGTTTGCCAACATAAATTTTACGTTTTCTATACACCACATATTTTTGCAAATAGTAAGCAACAGCTTCAGATTGACAAAAATATTTCATCGAGTCTGGAACTTTAAAACGCATTTCATCTGCCACCCTAAAAAAATGATCAACGGCATTTCTACTAGTCAGAATAATAGCAGAGTAGTTGTTTAAATCTACCTTTTCCATGCGTATTTCTTTGGCAGGAACACCTTCAACATGTATAAAAGGTCTAAAATCAATTTTTACCTTTTGTTTTTCTTGCAATTCAAAATATGGAGAATTTTCTACCTTAGGTTCAGGCTGAGAAACTAGAATGGTCTTCACTTTCATATGCTACTTGTAGTTTTGCTCTTACTAATTATTTAGAAATAGCTTATATAAAACTATATAAGGTGCAATTTCAAGTGCGCAAAGATACAAAATAAAATAGAACAAATTATTTAAAATTGTTTTTTGATGCGTTTTAACTGAAGTAATAAAACCAATTATATTTACGACTACTATGAGCCCAAAAACGATATAGATTATGGTGGTGTTGGGTTTTAATGCAAAAATCAATACAATATTAATTGGCAGAAGGATTAAACCAACATAATTTTTATAATTGGTTTTTTGAAAAAGATAAGAATCTATAAGTGTATCAATGTCAAACAAACTACCAATTAACCGTTCCAATAAAATCTTAATTAAAATTATAGCACCAATACCAACAAAGACTTTTATAAATAAAGGAAGATCGAAACTTAATGGCTCAACCAATGTGTTATAGCCAATTATTGAGAAAATACTTAATGAAATAACCAGATTAACAAATAACAACGAGTCAAATTGATCAATAAATTTTTGTTCTCGAGCATAAATTTTTAAGTACTTGGAATTGCCAATAACCCATAAATAATCATTAAACCTATTGGAAAAAGCATATTTGGCAAACGCCAAAATACATAAGCTAAAAACAATTAAAATGGTAAACCATTCATTGGATATGATTTCTCTAAACATAACGCTAAATTATGAAGAATTATCTACAGATTTCACTTTGTTGTTTTCAATTTTAAATAAAAACAAAAAGTCAAGTTAAGTTCATAAAATTAATCCTGTAAATAACTTACTTTTGCTTAAAATTATGTTTTTAAATGAAGGATGCTGTTGTCATTATACCAACATATAATGAAATAGAAAATATTGAAACCATTATTCGTGCTGTTTTTAGTCAGGACAAAGCGTTTGATATTTTGGTGGTTGATGATAATTCGCCAGACTTGACAGCATTAAAGGTTAAAGATCTGCAAAACGAATTTCCAGAACGATTATTTTTGGAAATAAGAAAAGAAAAATCAGGATTAGGAACAGCTTATATTCATGGATTCAAATGGTGTTTAGATACAGGTTACGATTATATTTTTGAAATGGATGCCGATTTTTCGCACAACCCAAAAGATTTACTTAGGCTGTACAACACTTGTGCAATTGATGGTGCAGATGTTGCCATTGGCTCACGTTATATAAAAGGTGTCAACGTAGTGAATTGGCCTTTAGGAAGAGTCATCTTATCATATCTAGCATCCATTTATGTGCGAATTATTACAGGAATGCACATTCGTGATACTACTGCGGGATTTGTTTGTTACAAGCGAAAAGTGCTTGAAACACTAGATTTAGATCGTATTAAGTTTGTTGGTTATGCCTTTCAAATAGAAATGAAATTTAAAGCCCATTTAAAACGTTTTAAAATTGTTGAAATTCCAGTTATTTTTACCGACCGAACAAAAGGAGAATCAAAATTGAGTGGAGGCATTATTTCTGAAGCCATTTTTGGAGTGATTAGTATGAAATTTAAGAGTTTATTTTCTAAAAGATAATATGCAAAACAAAGTAACACTTATAAAAAATGCCAGAATTGTAAATGAAGGCAAAATATTCAGTGGTGATATTCTTATTGAAAATGATTATATAAAAGAAGTTGCACCATCTATTAGCGCAAAATCATCAGAAGTACATGTTTTTGATGCTGAAGATAATTACGTGCTTCCAGGCGTTATTGATGATCAGGTACACTTTAGAGAACCAGGATTAACACACAAGGCAGATATAGGGTCAGAATCAAAAGCTGCCGTTGCAGGAGGCATTACGTCTTTTATTGAAATGCCTAACACAAATCCGCAAACAACAACTATAGAAAAGTTGGAAGAGAAATTTGATATAGCAGCCAAAACATCTTGGGCAAACTACTCTTTTATGTTTGGAGGCACCAATGACAATTTGGATGAAATATTAAAAGTTGACGCCAAAAATGTTGCAGCTTTAAAATTGTTTTTGGGTTCTTCAACAGGAAATATGCTGGTCGATAATCCTCAGGTTCTGGAAAAAATATTCAGTAATACAGATTTGCTTATTGCTGTGCATTGTGAAGATGAGGCAACCATTCAAAAGAACTTAAAAGAGCATATTGATAAATTTGGTGATGATATTCCTATGAAATACCATCCCGTTATTCGTAGTGAAGAAGCCTGTTATTTATCATCATCAAAAGCCATTGAATTAGCTAAAAAAACTGGAGCACGATTGCATGTTTTTCATTTATCAACTGGCAAAGAAACCAATTTGTTCTCAAATAAGATACCTCTTAAAGATAAAAAAATCACAGCCGAAGTTTGTATACACCAACTTTGGTTTACAGATGAAGACTACGACAAAAAAGGCACATTAATAAAATGGAATCCTGCTGTTAAAACCCAAAAAGATAAGGATGCGCTTTGGAAAGCATTGCTGGATAATCGTATTGATGTGATTGCTACAGATCATGCACCACATACTTTAGAAGAAAAAAATAACGTTTATACAAAAGCACCTTCTGGTGGGCCACTTGTTCAGCATGCTTTGGTAGCTATGTTAGAAGCACATCATCAAGGTAAGATTTCTATTGAAAAAATAGTTGAGAAAATGTGCCATAATCCTGCAATTTTGTTTCAAGTTGAAAAAAGAGGCTATATTAAAGAAGGCTATTTTGCAGATTTAGTTATTGTAGATTTAAATAGCCCTTGGACTGTTAAAAAAGAAAATATTTTGTACAAATGTGGATGGTCACCATTTGAGGGTACCTCATTTAAATCAAGAATTACACATACATTTGTTAATGGAAGCTTGGTATATAAAAACTTTAAGTTTTATGATGCAAATGCTGCCAAACGTCTAACTTTTAATAGATAATGAAGCATTTAGCTTACATATTGGTTTTATTGCTCATTGTTTCTTGTGGAGGCGAAGGTAAAAAAAGGATTAAAAAACCTGATGGCTTGATTGCAAAAGACAAAATGGTTGATATTATTTACGATATGTCTTTAATAAGTGCAGCCAAAGGTGTTAACAGAAAACTTATGGAGCAGCAAGGATTACATCCTGATGCTTATGTATATGAAAAACATGGTATTGATAGTGCTCAATTTGCTAAAAGTAATGAATATTATGCGTTTGATTTAGATGCTTACGAAGAGATTTATAAAAAAGTAAAGGCTAAACTGGAAACAAACAAAAAACACTATACAGATCTTGTTCAAGTTGAAGAAAAACAAAAAGACTCCCTTAATCAAGAACGTAGAAAAACTAGAGATTCGCTTAATGAAATGAGAAAAAGTCAAGGTAGTGTAACACCTCTAAATTTTGACAAAGCCAAGTTGAAGCCTATTGGTCAGATAAAAACTGTCGACTCGTTGAAGAAATCGCAGAATCGACAGAATTAAACTCATAACTCAAATCACGTTTAGTTTTTGAATTATCGTAATTAGTGATACTCTGAATGGAGTTTACAGAGTGCCTCACCAATCGTCTGTGTCTGCCTTTAATTTTACTTCGTAACCAATCCATTCGCCAAGCAATTTGTAATAACAATGACGATGCTTTCTTCTTTGGAGGCTCAACATTTAACGCATTTGCAATTTTTGTAAAAAATGATTGAAATGTTAAGTTTTCAGCGATTACAATATAGCGTTCATTTTTTATGTTTCCTTCCATCAACTGAACCATAATATTGACAACATCATTAACATGGACATAGCCTGTTGTTCCTTTAGTATAATATTTCAAGCCTTTATAAATCCGTTTGAAAAAACTTCCACTACCAAAGCGCCAAAACCCTGGGCCAATTATAACACCTGGATTTACTATAACGACATCGAGACCTTCTTGGCAGCCTCTCCAAACTTCCATTTCAGCACCATATTTTGTAATGGCATAAACACTATGGTCATCATCTTTGTTCCAAGGCGATTCTTCGGTTATCAATTTATTAGAAAGCTCTTTGCCTATAGCCGCAATAGAACTGACGTAGCAGAGTTTTTTAATGTTATGAGAAACACATAAATTCACAACATTAGCTGTGCCTTCTATATTAATTTGTCTTAATGAATGATAATAATTAGGGTCAAATGAAATAAAAGCAGCGCAATGATATACATGAGTAATCCCATTAAAAGCTTCGGTAAGTTTTGGGATATCTGTAATATCACCTTCAACCCATTCAATTTTAGAAAAAAGTTCTTCAACGTTTTCAGTATAATATGAAAACACATGTTTTACAGCTTCAATTTTTTTCTGGGTTCTATAAATGGCTCTAACTCGATGTCCTTTTTGAGTCAGCTTAAAAAGTAAGTGACTACCAACTAGGCCTGTTCCTCCTGTAACTAAAATCATAAAACTAAATTAGTGTTTTTTCTTTTCACGTCAGTACTTAAAAAATTATCTTTGCTCAAATTTAATGAAGTGATGATTAAAAATTTTATTGAAGAGCTTAAGTGGAGAGACATGATTCATGATGTAATGCCTGGGGCCGAAGACCATTTACAAGAAGCCATGCGAAGTGCTTATGTTGGTTTTGATCCTACTGCAGATTCTTTACATATTGGAAATTTAGTACCTATTATGTTGCTGGCACATTACCAACGTTGCGGACACAAACCTTATGCTCTGGTTGGTGGAGCAACAGGAATGATAGGTGATCCTTCAGGAAAATCAAGTGAACGAAATTTATTGGATGAAACCACATTACGTCATAACCAAGAAGCTATAAAAAAACAGTTGTCACACTTTTTAGACTTTGATGCTAAAACGGAAAATAATGCTGTTCTAGTAAACAACTATGACTGGATGAAAGATTTTACATTTTTGGATTTCATTCGCGATGTTGGTAAACATATTACTGTAAATTACATGATGGCAAAGGATTCTGTAAAAAACAGAATTTCTTCTGAGTCAACTGATGGCATGAGTTTTACTGAGTTTACCTATCAATTGGTTCAAGGGTATGATTTTCTTCATTTGTACAAAGAGAATGATTGTACCATTCAAATGGGAGGAAGCGATCAATGGGGAAATATCACAACTGGAACAGAATTGATAAGACGTATTGGAAATGGGAAAGGTTTCGCTATTACATGCCCATTAATCACAAAATCAGATGGTTCTAAATTTGGAAAATCTGAAGGAGGCAATGTTTGGTTAGATGCTAATAGAACCTCGCCTTATAAGTTTTATCAATATTGGTTGAACAGCAGTGATGAAGATGCCGAGAAGTACATTAAAATTTTTACCTTTTTAACGCAAGAAGAAGTTAAAGCCTTAATAAAGGAACATCAAGAAGCACCTCATTTAAGAATACTTCAAAAGCGTTTAGCACAAGAGGTGACCACTATTGTACATTCGGTTGAAGATTTTGAAAATGCCGAAAAAGCATCCAATATTCTATTTAGTAAAACCTTTAAACAGGATATAAAAACACTAAACGAGAAAACATTTTTAGATGTTTTTGAAGGTGTGCCTCAAGCTGAACTGCCTAAGGCAGATTTAGGTGAAGGACTTGATATGATTGCAGCACTTTCAGCAAAAACAAATTTTTTAGCTTCAAATGGAGAAGCTAGAAGAGCGTTGAAAGAAAATGCTGTTGCAGTGAATAAAGAAAAAGTGACTGAAGATTATCAACTCACTTCAGACGACTTAATTAATGATAGATACATTATTATTAATAAGGGAAAGAAAAACACTTACATTATAAAGTTCACATAAACTCTAAGTTTACAAGTTTTGTTTTAGTTTTTTGTTTAGGATTTTTATCATCGTCATATTGCAATATGACGATGATAAAAAACATTAAAATCTCATATCAATAAACTTAGAAAAACGCCTCATTAAGTAATGAGGCGTTTAACATTAACCAACCAACTAGAAGCTAATTTTTCTTTTTCATAGAATAATAATTCTATTTCAAATAGCTTCAAAACATTTGTCGGATTTTATGACTTAACCTTTCATTTAAGATTCAAAAGAGATTTATACTTAAAGCACCATTAAGTTGCAACCTCTAATATCAGAATTATCAAAACGTCCAACCACTTCAAAAGAACCATTTGAATGTATTTTGCCTAAATCTTGAGTTGCAATAAATGAGCAGGAATTAACATTGGCCAAATCTATAATGTTTAGTCCTCCTGTTTTTCCATACTGTTGAATGGTTAAAGCATCCTCAGTGTCTCTTGTTAAAACTTTCATCCATTTTGAGCAATTAAAGATGCCTTTGCCATTGGAATAAGCCTGACTTAACAATTCTGTCATACCATATTCACTGTGTATGTTTTTGACACTAAAACCCTGTTTTAAAATATGGTGAAGCTCTGCTCTAATGAGTTCTTTACGTCGTCCTTTCATACCACCTGTTTCCATGATAATGGTGTTTTTTAAGTTGAATTGATAACGTTCTGCCAAATCCAATAACGCAAATGACACACCTATAAGCAACACTTTTTTATGGCTTTTATCTAGTTTGGTTAATGTTTTGGATAAAGCATCCAAATCATCTAAATAAAAATCACTTTCCGGATGGTTTGATTGTGCAATCATATCATTAACCATATAAATCAGTGACGAACCATCACGTTCTAAATACGAAGGCAAAAGTGCTAAAACCACATAATCTTCAACGTTACCATAAAATGACTGGAAACTTTTTCTAAAGCTTTGCTTATAAATATCTAAATCGGTTACGATATGTTTGCTCGTTATACTTCCTGTTGTACCAGAACTTGTAAAGGTTTGTTCGATTGGGTTTTGGGATGATAAAACCTCATGAGTTTTAAAAAATTGGATTGGTAAAAAAGGGATTTGAGTTATGTGTTGTACATCGCTAGGATGCACGTATAATAAATCGCAAAACGAACGATATACTTTATTATGATTGAATTGATAATTAAAAACCTGAAGTGCCAATTCTTGAAAATCGGAATCATCTTTAATATCGAATATAGAGCTTTTATTTATTTCCAACAGGTTTATTTTATTAGAGCAAAAATACTCAAAATAAAAAAGCGTTGCCAAGAGACAACGCTTTTAAATATTTAAAAAAGGTGTGTTTAGTTAATCACTAATTTCTTAGTAGATGTCGCTTTACCTTGTGTGATTTTCATAATATAAACTCCAGTGTTTAATGAAGACACGTTAAGTTTTTCACTAGTCATTGTTTTGTTAATCACTTGTTTTCCTAATACATCGTAAACTGCAACATTAATTGGGCTGTAATTAGAGGTACTAGCTGATACCACATTTACTGAGCCAGTATTAGTTGGGTTTGGGTAAACACTAAATGATTTTTGATTGAAATCGGTTGTTGATAATGTCGTTGTAAAAGAACCAATTGGATATACAGAACCGCAAGAAGCATTAGTTGTACAACCATCTGTAGCATCTACACCACTAAAAGACCAATTTCCAATAACAAAAGTTGTTCCGTCAGGACCAGTGTTGTCATTTCTGTAGGCCCAACCATCTAAATGGTCCCAACCTGTTCCAGTTCCATCAACGTTAATATCTCCAAAAGTGTCTATCACGCTTCCATTAAAGAATAGTTCAACAGCGTCATCTCCGTTAATACCAGCAGCTGAGCTTACATAATCTGGGCTAAAACCAAAATAAGCAACAAAGTTAGGGTCTTCAGTAGCAACATAAATAAAATCTCCTTTAGCTGCACTTCCAGCAAAAGTTAACTCCTCACCATCAGTTCCACCACCATTGTTAGCACTACCAACGCCATACAATGATAAATCTGCAATGTCTTCAATAACATATAGTTCAATAACTTTAGGTGTGCCACCAGTTAAAGGTCCATCAAATACTCCTGTAATAACCATATCTTGTCCAAATGATAAGGCGCAAATTGAAAAAGTAAAAAGTAAAAAGTAGAGTTTTCTCATATCAAAAAAATAGTTAATTAATTAAATTGTAAAATGTGAACTCCAAATATAAAAATAATTTAGCGTTAATGCTAGAATATGAGGTGTTTAATTCTAAATTTCACAAAAAAATAACACTTAATATACAATAAGTACTTATTTGGTTTACTGTAATGTTATTTTATTGTAAACATGAAGTTACCTGTATGTTATTAAATTTTTAATTTTTATCAAAATAAATCATTAGTTTTATTTTTACCCATAAATACGTGAATCTGTAATTAAAATAGATGAAAAAAAGCGATATTAAAATACTGTTGGTTGATGATGAACCAGACATTTTAGAAATTATTGGTTATAACCTTTCTTCTGAAGGTTATAAAATTATAACCGCAAAAAATGGCGCTGAAGGTGTAAAAAAAGCAAAAAAAGAAAAACCTCAACTTATCATTTTAGATGTTATGATGCCTGAGATGGATGGTATTGATGCTTGCGAACGCATAAGGAAAGTTCCAGAACTCAGCGATACCATCATAACTTTTTTAACAGCAAGAGGCGAGGATTATTCACAAGTTGCCGGTTTTGACGCAGGAGCAGACGATTACATTACAAAACCAATAAAACCTAAAGTGTTGGTAAGTAAAGTGAAAGCTTTGCTGAGACGTTATAAAGAGGATGAAGAATTCGCAGCAGATATTTTAAAAATTGGAAACCTAACGATTGACAGAGAAGCTTACAAAATTATTTTAAAAGGCAAAGAGATCATTTTACCAAGAAAAGAATTTGAATTATTATCTTTGTTAACATCAAAACCTGGAAAAGTATTTAAACGCGAGGAAATTCTTGACAAAGTTTGGGGAAATGAGGTCATTGTTGGAGGAAGAACGATAGATGTACATATAAGAAAACTTCGTGAAAAAATTGGAAATGACTCGTTTAAAACTGTTAAAGGTGTAGGTTACAAGTTTGTAAATTAATGCCTAAAAATTTTAAAAAATCGTATAAGTTTGCGTTTAAGTCTTCATTACTTGTAACGCTTTTAATAACACTCATTACGAGTGTTTTTTTATATGTAGCATATGAGCTAAGCATTATATTTATTTTCACTTTTGCAATAAGTTGCTTTATAGGCTCTTTTATCATTCTTCAATATCGAGCTGAGAAATTTATTTACAGGCGAGTTAAAAAAATATATGACGATTTAACGCTTCTAGAATCAACCACTCTAAGAAAAAGCCAGATTACAACAGATATGGCAACACTGACCCAAGAAATCGATAAGTATGCCAAGGATAAAAAACTGGAAATAGAAACACTTAGAATTAGAGAACAATACCGAAAAGAATTTATTGGAAATGTATCTCATGAGCTAAAAACACCACTTTTTACAGTTCAAGGTTATATTTCAACTTTACTTGATGGTGCTTATAAAGACAAAAAACTTCTTCTTAAATATTTAGAGCGAGCTGATAAAGGCGTTGAACGACTCACCTTCATTATTAAAGATTTGGATATGATCACCAAATTGGAAACTGGAGATTTAACATTAAACATCCAATCATTTGATATTGTATCACTCATAAAAAACGTATTCGAATTGCTTGAAATGAAGGCTACAAAAAAGAAAATCACTCTAACCTTTGATATCGATTACAATACACCAATTTTGGTAAATGGAGATAAAGAGCGCATACAACAGGTGCTTACAAATTTAATTGTGAACTCTATAAAGTATGGTGAGCAGAATGGTACAACCGAAGTAAGTATTGAAAACTTAATAAAAAATAAAGTTATAGTTAGAGTTACAGATAATGGCGAAGGCATTGAAGCAGAACATTTGCCGCGTTTGTTTGAACGTTTTTATAGAGTAGATAAAAGCGGTTCCCGTAAAGAAGGAGGCTCAGGCTTAGGTCTTGCTATCGTTAAACATATTATTGAAGCTCACGACGAAAAAATGTATATAGAAAGCGAATTTGGTGTTGGCAGTGAGTTTTCATTCACGCTCGAAAAGGCTAAATAAGTTTTTAAAATTAGTGTGGTTTTCAGAATCTTTAAATCCTTTATGCTGTTTTACTTCGTTTAATTTTTCAACTGTAAAATTTTCTTGTAAACAAAAAGGAGCAATTCCATCTTCATGTAATTTTTTAGCTAAATAAATCTGCTCATATTGACCAGGAGTTGGTATAAAAAAAGCCTTTTTTTCTAATTTGGCTAAATCCATTATTGTTGTATAGCCAGACCTTGAAAGAACTAATTGACTTTTGTTTATAGTTTTCTCTAATTCTGATGTAGTCATATAATTGTAAATAGTTATATGATTTTCAACATTAACTTTTTGTACAGATTCTATTTTTCCTTTTATAAAAACAATGTTCCCTTTATACTTTTTTAGTTCTGCAAGGAGTTTGTTTTCTAGTAAGCTGCGCTGAGGTTCAGGACCTGACAATAAAACCAGCAAATCATGTTTTATTTCGGTTGAGATTTTATTAAACCTGCTTAATGGACCAATATATTTTTTTGAGACAGATATTTTTTTAGGGTGTCCTAAAATACCACTCAGATTTTTATCTCCTTTAAAATCAGGAACCCAACATTCGTCAAACTTATTAATAAATTTTTGATGTAATTTAGTGCTTAAATAAGTCGTATTTCCGCTTAACACATTCAGTTGATGTGTCATAATAACACATGGAACTTGTTTGCAATATAAGCCAAGCCTATTATCTGAGATGACTCCGTCAATGTTATGTGTTTTTACAAACTTTTTAATAAAGTTGTTTTCATTTTTAATAGCTATTGCTATTGAAGGTATATTAGAAATAAGCTTAAGTTTTAAATAGGTTCCCTTTTTTGAGTAATTTACATTGTATGAAGGTAGCTCAAAGGTCTGTAAATTAGGGAACTCTTTTTTTAAAAGAGACAAGGCATTACCATCACTGCCAATAATGGGCTCAAAATTATGGTTAATGAGTTCTTCAATAATTGGAATACAACGTGCAGCATGACCAAGTCCCCAATTTAAAGGTGCTATTAAAATTCGTTTATTCATAAAAACAAATCAAAGATAAGCATATTAAGCCTCGAATATATTTGTTTATTTTTGCCGAAATATTAAGCATCAGTGGGAAGCAAAAACAAACTTAAACGATTTAAAGAAAACGAAACTTTTAACAATGTATTCCAACCAACTAGATCAGATTTAGTTGAAGGAAGTTATGAATTAAAAGGCAATTGGAGGAAACAATTCTTTAAAAACAACAATCCTTTAGTATTAGAATTGGGCTGTGGAAAAGGTGAATACAGCGTCGAACTTGCCAAAAAATATCCAGATAAGAACTTTATTGGTATTGACATAAAAGGCGCGCGTTTTTGGAGAGGTGCCAAGACTGCCATTGAAGAAAATATAAAAAACGTCGCTTTTTTACGCACTCAAATAGAACTTATCGAATTTGCTTTTGCTGAAAATGAAGTTGATGAAATTTGGATTACTTTTCCAGATCCTCAAATAAAATACAAACGCACCAAACATAGAATGACCAATTCGGAGTTCTTAAAACGCTATAAAAAAATACTAAAGCCAGAAAGTGTTATCAACTTAAAAACCGATAGCGAATTCATGCATGGTTATACCTTAGGATTGCTACATGGTGAAGGTCATGACGTACTTTATGCCAACCATAATGTGTACAAACAAGAAGGCAGCCCAGAAGAAGTGACTAGCATTCAGACATTTTATGAAAGCCAATATTTAGAACAAAACAAACCAATTACGTATATTAGATTCAAAATAAAGTAACCAGTGGACATTACTGCTATCTTCTTTTTAGGGTTGATTATTGCTTTGGTTGGTGTAATTCCGCCAGGACTGTTAAATATGACAGCTGCCAAAATCAGTTTGAAAGAAGGTTCAAATAGAGGGATTCTATTTTCGGTTGGTGTTTGTGTTATAGTATGTTTGCAAACCTATTTAGCGGCTATTTTTGCTAAGTATTTGAGTAATCATCCAGAAGTGATAGATATACTTCAACGCGTTGCTTTTGTTATTTTTGTGCTCATCACGATTTACTATTTATTACTTGCTAGAAAGCAACCTAAACCAAATGTTGAGGCCAATATTAAAAGCAAGCATAGTCGGTTTTTTCAAGGGATTTTATTGTCTGCACTTAATGTATTCCCTATACCATACCAAGCTTACATGACTTTAACATTAGCGTCTTTTGGATGGTTAACCTTTGAAACGTATAGCATTATAGCTTATGTTGCTGGAGCGGCTACAGGAACATTTGTAATGCTATACATTTATATTTTCTTTTTTGATAAGATTAAAAATGAAAAATTCACGTCGCAAAAAGCAATGAACTATATAATTGGATCAATAACTGGAATTATTGCTATTTTCACACTCATTAACATTATAAAAGAATTGTAAATCATGAAGCCAGCAGCACTTAATTTTTTCGATAAAGTGTATGAAGTGGCTAAACTTATTCCTTATGGAAGAGTAACAAGTTATGGAGCCATTGCGACCTATTTAGGTGCAGCCCAAAGCGCACGAATGGTTGGTTATGCCATAAATGGCTCAACAGGTAAAGATGTTCCAGCACATCGTGTAGTAAATAGAAAAGGCTTGCTTACAGGGAAGCATCACTTTGATGGCACCAATCTTATGCAGCAACTTTTGGAGAACGAAGGCATTGAGGTTATAGATAATCAGATTCAGGATTTTGAAAAAGTGTTTTGGAATCCTTCTAAAGAATTGTAATGTGTTATGCTGAACTTGATTCAGCATCTCATGAATTATTCCTTAGTTTACTATAAATCATATTTTCTTTCAATAGAAATCAACAATAGCATCATAATAAAACTTCACACTTCATGCTTCACACTTCCAGCTATATTAATTATATTTGCACTTTAGAATAAATCTAAATTAGTGAAACTCAAGTTTTGAGGTTAAGCGTCAAAACTTGTTAGCTGAACTAATCTTCACGTAGGTGAAGATCTTATAAAATAGAGTATAAACCTTTTAAAGATTCCTGCCTCTGCAGGAAATGTTATGAAGTTAGACAAACAAGATGTACAAAGAGCACTTAAAACCATTTCGGCTCCTGGAGAAGGAGAAAATATGATTGATAGTGGTGCTGTAAAAAATATTGTGGTTTTTGGCGATGAAGTCATCGTGGATATTACCATTTCAAATCCAACATTACAAGCAAAAAAGCGTACTGAGGTTGATATCATGAAAACCATTCATGAACAAGTTTACCCAAAAGCTAAAATTGTGGTTAATGTTAAGGCAGATGCTCTAGCAAAACCAAAAAACGAAATTAAAGGAAATCCAATTCCTGGAATTCAAAACATTGTAGCTGTAGCGTCTGGGAAAGGTGGTGTTGGGAAATCTACAGTGACGGCAAATTTGGCTGTAACCTTAGCTAAAATGGGTTTTAAAGTGGGCATATTGGATGCTGATATTTATGGACCATCAATACCAATTATGTTTGATGTAGTTAACGGACGACCATTGGCAGTAAACGTTGACGGAAAATCTAAAATGAAGCCTGTTGAGAATTATGGCGTAAAAATATTATCCATTGGGTTTTTTACAAAACCAGACCAAGCAGTAGTTTGGCGTGGACCAATGGCTTCTAAAGCATTAAACCAAATGATTTTTGATGCAGCTTGGGGAGAACTCGATTTTCTATTAATTGATTTACCTCCAGGAACAGGTGATATTCATTTAAGCATTATGCAATCACTTCCTATTACAGGCGCAGTGGTTGTAAGTACACCTCAAAATGTCGCTCTGGCTGACGCTAAAAAAGGAGTTGCCATGTTTCAGCAAGACAGTATCAATGTTCCTGTATTGGGCATTATTGAAAATATGGCTTATTTTACACCTGCAGAATTACCAGAAAACAAATATTATATCTTTGGAAAAGAAGGTGCTAAAAACCTATCGGAAGATTTAAAAGTTCCTTTCTTAGGAGAAATTCCTTTGGTGCAAAGTGTAAGGGAAGCAGGAGATATTGGCAGACCAGCTGCATTACAAACAGCAACACCAATTCAAGAAGCTTTTGAAAATTTAACTAGAAACGTGGTTCAAGAAGTCGTAAATAGAAATGAAGATTTACCACCAACGGAAGCCATAAAAATAACCACAATGGCTGGATGCTCAGCAGTAAACAAGTAAGTTATGACAACAGAAGAACTTAGGTTAAATATAGAAAAAGCGCTGGATGAAATTCGTCCGTTTTTACAAAGCGATGGAGGTGATATTTCATTACTGTCTATTGAAGATGATAAGTTTGTAAAAGTGCAACTTCAAGGTGCTTGCACTAGTTGTAGTGTTAACCAAATGACACTTAAATCTGGCGTTGAAATGACCATTAAAAAGTATGCGCCTCAAATAGAAAGCGTTATTAATATTGAAGTCTAATAATGTGACTTTTATCACATTATGAAAGTTTTTAAATTTATAATTTTACGCTTAATAAATTGAATGTTTAATGATTTCTACTGATATACTTATTATTGGAGCAGGACCTACAGGACTATTTGCCGTTTTTGAAGCAGGATTACTTAAGTTAAAATGCCATTTAATAGATGCATTGCCACAACCTGGAGGGCAGTGCACAGAAATATATCCAAAAAAACCCATCTATGATATTCCAGCATATCCTGAAATTCTTGCAGGAGATTTAACCGAAAAGTTATTAGAGCAGTGTAAACAATTTCAACCAGGATTTACACTAGGAGAACGTGCAGAAACCATAGAAAAACAAGCTGATGGAACGTTTGTGGTTACAACAAATAAAGGCACAAAACATCAAGCTCCAGTTGTAGCAATTGCTGGAGGTTTAGGAAGTTTTGAACCTCGTAAACCTTTAATCCCAAATATTACGGATTTTGAAGATAAAGGAGTTGAATACATGATAAAAGACCCTGAAATTTATCGAAACAAACGTATCGTAATCGCTGGAGGTGGAGATTCGGCTTTAGATTGGAGCATCTTTTTAGCTGATGTTGCAAGTGAAGTAACATTAATTCATAGAAGAAACGAGTTCAGAGGTCACTTAGATTCTGTTGAAAAAGTTCAGGAATTAAAAAATATAGGAAAAATAAATCTTGTCACTCCTGCAGAAGTTATTGGAATTATAGGAAATGGTCATGTTACAGGAGTAGCTATAAAAAATGCCGAAGACGAAAAAGAATTTAATATTGAGTGTGATCATTTTATTCCTCTTTTCGGATTATCACCTAAACTTGGGCCTATTGCAAATTGGGGACTCGAGATAGAAAAAAATGCCATAAAAGTTAATAATGCGTTAGACTACCAAACGAATATTCCAGGCGTTTTTGCTATAGGAGATGTAAACACTTATCCAGGAAAATTAAAGCTGATTTTATGTGGATTTCATGAAGCTACACTAATGTGTCAAGCAGCTTATCAAATAATAAATCCTGGCAAAAAGTATGTGTTAAAATATACAACTGTAAGTGGTGTTGATGGATTTGACGGAACAAGGAAAGAAGCACCGAAGGCTGTAGTTAAAGCAATTGACTAGTGGAAAACAAAGATATAAAAATAACCATTATTGATAGAGACGGAGTGTCTCACGTTGTAGATGCACCAACTGACATGGCAATGAATATTATGGAAGTAGTTCGTGCTTACGATCTTGCGCCAGAAGGCACTATTGGTATTTGTGGTGGTATGGCCATGTGTGCTTCTTGCCAGTGTTATGTATTGTCTGATCATGAGTTGCCCGAGATGCAAGATGATGAAGAAGCAATGTTGTCTGAAGCGTTTTATGTAAAAGAAAATTCGCGTTTAGGCTGCCAAATTCAGATTATACCTGAAATGGATGGTTTGGAGGTTGAACTGGCTCCTGAGAGTTAATACATTCCTGCGAAGGCAGGATTCTCAAAATAAATATTCAATTTTAAGAATAATTTTTTAAATTAAATTTTATCCAATCTGCATAGTAACGTAAGAAACCTAATAATTCATTAGACTTAAACTCTGCAATCTTTCCATTATCATTATTAAAGATGAATCTGATAATCCCATTTCTTTTTTTAATTTAGAAGTAATTCGTTGATTTGGTATATGTGAAAGAAATTGCTCTTTTGGCATTATAATAATTCCAAGCAAACAGTTTAGTAACAAGGAGTAATTGTATTGTTCATTAAAATCATACTGGTGAAGAATAGAATCATATTGTGCCATTAGACTCATAATTTACATTCTTTTAGTTTCCCATAAGTTTGCATTTAAGAGATTCTTGCCTTCGCAGGAATTCTACTCAGTCTTATAATCCATCAATCTTTGAGGGCCTTCCAAAAGCACTCTTACAATTTTAAGTGTACCATCATCAGTAGTTGCAATTTGCCATTTTATTAAAGAAATAGAGCTATTTTCAATTTCGATGCCTGTAATGCTTCGAGGATGAACACAACTACCATCATTAAAAAAAGCTATGTCTCCTGGTTCAGGAAAACGAGGTCTGTGCGTATGACCAACAATCGTAATGAGATTGTTGTTTTCGGCAATCCATTTTTTGGTTTTTCGTTCTACTTTTATAAGTTCTTTATAATTTTTTGCTGGACTTGTTGGGTCTGCAATTCCCATAACATTTAATGGTTTCCAGAGTATTCTTACCAAAAACCTGCTCCATCTCCAAAAGATGTAATTCCACCAATCTGCTTGATGACCATGTGTTAAAAATAATTCTTGATTAGTTTCTGAGTGTTTTAAAACAATACCTTCATGATATTGAATATTGCAAAACAGCTCAACATCCTCACCAACCTTAGGATCGAAGTAGGTTGACAAATGTTTTTCAACATAATTTGGGTTTCTATAAACCATATCGTGGTTTCCCCAAATCATATGCAAACGTTCTTGTTCATGAAACAATTTCATGAGCATATATACATTTTTGTGGGCTTCAAGAATTGGTTGAAAGGATATGTTTTCCCAAAGTTCATCTCCATCTCCAACTTCGCAGTATTGAAATCCTTCAGCGTAATAATGCTTTAAGGCATGAAAGTAAATGTTTCGGTTGTTGGCAAAATCATCAGCGAAACTGTTGTCTCCACGATGGCAATCACTAAATAGGATAAACTTACTTGAGTCGTCAAAGTTGACAACCTTAGCATTTTTATAAGCTCTATCTAATCGTTTTTTGGAGGACATGATGTAAATATCAATAAAAAAAGCGAGTTATAAAACTCGCTTTTAATTATAAATGTTGCTTAGCCACTACTTGAAAGCATTAAGCCCAGTAATATCTAATCCTGTAATCAGCAAATGAATATCATGTGTGCCTTCGTAAGTAATGACACTTTCTAAGTTCATAGAATGACGCATGATGCTGTATTCGCCAGTAATTCCCATACCTCCAAGTATTTGTCTGGCTTCACGAGCAATGTTAATTGCCATATCTACATTATTACGTTTTGCCATCGATATTTGCGCTGAGGTCGCTTTACCCTCATTACGTAACACACCTAATCTCCAAGTTAATAACTGAGCTTTGGTGATTTCGGTAATCATTTCAGCTAGCTTCTTTTGTTGCAATTGAAACTGTCCAATTGGTTTCCCAAACTGAATTCGTTCTTTACTATATCTAAGTGCAGTGTCGTAGCAATCCATGGCAGCACCAATGGCTCCCCAAGCAATGCCATAACGCGCGGAATCCAAGCAACCTAATGGAGCTCCTAATCCAGATTTGTTAGGCAATAAGTTTTCTTTAGGCACTTTCACGTTATCAAAAATAAGCTCTCCTGTTGCTGAAGCACGAAGCGACCATTTGTTATGGGTTTCAGGGGTTGAAAACCCTTCCATACCACGTTCAACAATCAAACCGTGAATACGTCCACTTTCATCTTTTGCCCAAACAACTGCAACTTGCGCAAAAGGTGCATTTGAAATCCACATTTTGGCACCATTTAATAAGTAATGATCACCTTTGTCTTTAAAATTAGTAACCATTCCTCCAGGATTACTTCCATGGTCAGGTTCGGTAAGCCCAAAACACCCTATCCATTCGCCTGAAGCTAATTTTGGAAGGTATTTTTGGCGTTGTTCTTCGTTGCCGTATTTCCAAATAGGGTACATGACCAACGACGATTGTACAGACGCTGTACTGCGTACACCAGAATCGCCACGTTCAATTTCTTGCATGATTAATCCGTACGAAATTTGGTCTAACCCTGCGCCTCCATATTCCATGGGAATGTAAGGGCCAAATGCACCAATGTCTGCTAATCCACTAATAATTTGATTAGGAAATTCAGCCTTTTGGGCATATTCTTCTATTATTGGAGATACGTCACGTTTTACCCATTCTCTGGCTGCATCACGCACTAATTTATGTTCTTCTGATAAAAGCTCGTCTAAATTGTAATAATCAGGAGCTTCAAATAAATCTGGTTTCATGTCCTTTAATTTTAAGCTCCAAATTTAACTAAAGCAAAACGAATCACTAAGTATTTTAAGAAGAATTTTAAGAGTTTAAAAACTTACTAAGTAATTGATGAAAATGATGCACACCTTGTTCTCTTGTTGGAGAAAAACGACCTGCTTTATAAAACGATGAACGTACTCCTTTTTGAACGTTTTCAACAACGAATTCGTCTTCACGTTCAACTTTTTCAAGCGCGCTTCCAGCGCCTTTGCCTAGTTTAGAAGGATCGTAAACATAAGAGATAAAAGAGACTTTTGTGCGATTCATGTCTAGTGGTTTTACCACATTTACTGAAAGTCCCCAAGGATAAAAATTAAACATCATATTTGGGAATACCCAATAATAGTAAGCAGCTACATTTTTACCATAATCAATGTGTCCTTCTGGTAAATCAAAAACTTCGGTAGCTTCATTTGTATATCCTATTTGAAGATTGCAATACTGGTAAACTTCGGTTTTATAACTTCCATAATCTAAAACCGCATTTAAATCTTCATGTACAAAAGGCACGTGAAATCCTTCTAAATAGTTGTCACAATACAAAGCCCAATGAGCATGTACTAAAAAATCTTTTGAGAGCGAATGGTCTAATCTAAAATCATCCAAAAGTAAAAAACCAATACGTTCGTTCATTTTATCAATTACTTGTTGAAAATCAAAAGAAGGATTTAATCCAGCGAAAAGAAGTGGGCCAAATTTACGAAGTGGAAATTGATGTAAATTATCACATGCTCTAGGAAAATCTTCGGCTTCATTAAATTCTGGCATGTGTTCAAATTCTCCTTTAAGGTTAAAACGTCTGCCATGATACATACAGGTTAATTTTTTTGATTTTCCTGGATGTAAAGCCACAATATTTCCACGATGCGTACAAACATTTGTCATGCAAGTTATCATGTCATCCTTGTCACGAGTTAAAAGCATTGGTTCGGTCAAAAAAGAATCTAACAATACAAATGGATAAATTGACTGTGGAAGTCTTACCAAGTTTTCATCACCAATAAATTGCCAAGTCTTAAGAAACACATGTTCTTTTAAAGTTTCAAAAGTTTCAGCATCTTTATAAAATTTAGCAGGAAGTGTTTCAGCTTTTTTTATATCTGGATTAATATAATATGTCTCCATTTTAAATAATATAGTTGTACATTCGTAATAAGCTCCTAATTTACTGAATAAAAACGTACTTCTCTTAAATTTCATTAAATGAGCTCGAAACCACAAAAAATAGGCTTGATTACGTCAACTTCGTATGTTATAGGAAGTATGATAGGTGCTGGAATTTTTCTCTTACCAGCAGTATTAGCACCTTATGGAAGTATTAGTTTTTTAGGTTGGATTTTTACTGCAGCTGGAGCTATAATTTTAGCAAAGATATTTGGTAATTTCAGTAAAATAATTGTTAATAAAAGTGGAGGCCCTTATGCGTATTCTAGAGCAGGATTTGGAGATTTTATTGGTTTTTTAGTAGCTTGGGGTTATTGGATTTCAATTTGGGTTAGCAATGCAGCTTTTGCAATTACAATAGTTGGTGCTTTGAGTTTTTTCTTTCCAACTTTAGATTCTAACCCAATGTATAGAGTACTTTTAGCTTTATCTATTATTTGGATATTTACTTGGATAAATACCAGAGGAATTAAAGAGTCTGGAAAAGTTCAAGTAGTTACAACGGTTTTAAAATTAGTGCCAATATTCTTTGTTATTATTGCAGGATTATTTCTATTTAGTATTGAAAACTTCCCTACGTTTAATTTAACTAGTGAAAGTAATTTTGCGATATTCCCAGTGGTTGCAGCTGCAACATTATACGCTTTTTTAGGACTTGAAACAGCTTCTATACCTGCTGCTAATGTTAAAAATCCAGAAAAGACAATTCCAAAAGCTACGCTTATAGGCACAATAGTAGTTGCTTTGGTTTATATACTAAGTACATTTGTCCTTTTTGGAGTCTTGCCAATGGACGTTTTAGCTGCTTCTCCATCACCATTTGCAGACGCAGCTATATTAATTGGTGGTGATTTTGGAGGCTATTTTGTTGCAGCAGGAATTGCTATATCTGCATTAGGTTGTATGAATGGTTGGATTCAATTTTCAGGACAAGTTCCAATGGCAGCATCTCAGGATAATTTATTTCCTAAGATATTTAAACAACAAAATAAGAAGGGTTCTCCAGCAAAGGGAATAGTTATTGGGAGTTTATTAACCTCTGTAATTTTATTAATGAATTTATCTCAAGGCTTAGTAAAACAGTTTGAGTTTATAGCTAATATCGTTGTTTTTTCAAATCTTGTACCTTATTTATTTGTTGCTGCAGCGTATGTTATTATTCTTATAGAGAGAAAAATTTATATGAATAGTTTGATTAAAACAATGTCTTTAGGTATGCTAGGCATTGCTTACTCTTTATGGGCAATTTATGGTTCTGGTAGTGATACCGTTTTTTATGGATTTTTATTGTTATTATTAGGACTTCCGTTTTACGTTATGATGAAATGGAATAGAAGAAATGAATAAATGAAAACAACCTATCATTCAGAATATTTAAAACTAAAAGAGGTTTTTGTCAAGCCAGCTAAAAATGCATTTTTATCTGATGTCCATTTAAGTGAACAATGGGAGGCGCTTAATTATTTGTCTAAACCAGATTTTGATAAGGCTTTGGAAGAATATAAAACGTTTCAAGCGTACTTTTTAAACAACGATATTGAAATACATGATTTCCCTTTTGATGAAAATGTTCAAATTGACTCCATCTATTGTAGAGATGCATCTATTGCTACAGATTTTGGAATGATTATCTGCAATATGGGAAAAGGAGGACGCATTAATGAACCACAATCTCATCTTGAATTTTACAAACAAAACAATATTCCAATATTAGGAATTATTGAAGCTCCAGGGACTTTAGAGGGAGGAGATGTCGCGTGGTTAGATGAAAAAACCTTAGCAGTTGGCCATACTTACAGAACAAACCCTGAAGGGATTAAGCAATTAAAATCGCTTTTAGAACCAAAATGTATTGATGTAATAGTTGCTGAATTACCTCATTATAAAGGGAAAAATGATGTATTTCATTTAATGAGTATATTAAGTCCAGTTGATAAAGATTTAGCAGTTGTGTATTCGCCTTTAATGCCAATTAAATTCAGAAATGAACTTTTAAGAAGAGGCTTCGAATTAATTGAAGTTCCTGAGGATGAATTTGAATCTATGGGTTGTAACGTCTTGGCAATTGCTCCAAGACAATGTTTAATGGTTGCAGACAATCCTAAAACTCAAAAATTGTTAGAGCAAGCTGATTGCAAAGTCACTACTTATAAAGGTGAAGATATTAGTGTTAAAGGAGGTGGAGGGCCAACCTGTTTAACACGACCAATGTTAAGAACCTATTAATTACATTTTTAAATAGAAATCCTTAGTAAGATTTATATAGTCTTGTGTGTATTGATGACGCTCAGTTTCAATGACTAACTCATCAACTTCAACTTTACATTCAGTAAATGAGAATTCTAAAAGACTTCTTTTTGTTTCCGAATTAGTATTGCCTTTTACTCTTGTAATTCGATTATTAAACAAACCAAAATTTTTTGCCAAGCCAATAAAAGTTTCTTCTTCCTTAAATGGAATAATAACTGAAAATAGTCCTGTTTTAGATAACAATTTTGAAGCACTTTCTATTAAATGCTCAAAAGGTAATGCATCTTGAAACCTAGCCATATCACGCTTTGCATTGTCACTTTTATAATCATCAGGATAAAATGGAGGATTCGAAACAATCAAACCATATTTATCGTCAATTTCTTCAACAAATTCTTCTAACGAAGCATGATAACAAAACAGTCTGTCGTTCCAAGGTGAGTTTTCAAAATTTTCTGTGCATTGTTCATAAGCATCATCATCAATTTCAATAGCATCAATAAGTTCGGCATAACATCTTTGAGCAAGCATTAGTGATACCACACCTGTTCCAGCTCCAATGTCTAAAACAGAAAAAGGTTTGTGATTGACTGATGCCCAGGCGCCAAGCAAAACACCATCAGTGCCAATCTTCATGGCACAACGATTTTGATGTATTGTAAACTTCTTAAAAAGAAAAGATTTGTTAGACATGCTAAGGTTTTGATGCTAAATATATTAATAAAGGCAATGCCAAACCTAATTGAAATATTAATATTAAATGTTGAAAACTTGTTATTAAACAATGTTAAAATAAACAATTTAAACATCCATCTTAAGTTATATTTACGTAAATGTTTAAAAGCAGTTATATGAAACTAAAGCATTCAGAAAAAGTTATAGTTAAGGCAAATAATCTATTAAAGATGAATCACGAGGTAGAGAAAATTTATATAGATGCCCATGATATAGTTGATGATGAAAAACTAAAATCTTTTTTTAGAGAGCTCGCTTTTGAGAGAAATGAATTCTCTAAAGCGTTACAAAGAGAGACGATTAAATTAGGTGAGGTTCCTCAAAGTTTTGAAGGGTTAAATAAGTTAAGTAGAGCATATCATATTATATGGAAAAATCTGAGACCCTTGCTAAAACAAGATAACAGCCCAGAATTACTTGATCAAATATGCAGTATCAAAGAATGGAGCATTGATAATTATAATAATTTACTGCAGGAGTTTAATTTGTCTTTATCTTTATGTAAACTGTTGGTTGAGCAACGAGACTTACTTCACTCTAAAATGAATAGAATTAAAGTGAATGAAGCTCTAACAGTATAAATCTATTAATCCTTCTGGAGTTTCAACAATTATAGTTTTTGTTTCTCTATTCACTTCAACAATAAACTCGTCATTCATTGGGATTAGAATTTCGGTACCATCTCTATCTACTTCAAAAAGTGCTTGAGCTGTAGAATCATTAACCCCTTTAATGATACCTACTTCTCCAAAGGTTTTATCTGTGATTTTAAAACCAATTACTTCGTGAAAGTAAAACTTGTTGCCTTCAAGTTTTGGCAAGAATTCTAAGGGCAAATACAATTCACTTTTTATTAAGGCATCAGCATCAGCTTCTGAATCTACATCTTCAAATTTAACACGTAGCAAATCTGATTTGTGTAACTGGGATTTTTCAATAAAAAACGGAATCAAATTATTTCTAACCTGGATAAATATTGCATCTAAATGCTCATAAAGCTCAGGTTGGTCAGTATCCAGTTTTGCTAAAAGCTCACCTTTAAAGCTATACTTTGAAACTATTTTCCCCAAATAAAAACAATCTTCTTTTTTCATGAATTAAAATAAAAAACCCAGACGCAAAGGTCCGGGTTTAAAAGTATAAAAAATAATTTTTTATTCTTCTTCGTTTGTAGCCTGAACTTCTTCAGCTGGAGCGTCTTCTTCAGTTGCTTCTTCTTCCACAACTGGAGCTGCTGCTGCAATACGAGCTTCGTTTGCCGCTTTTTCAGCTTCTAAAGCTTTAGCTTTTGCATCGGCTTCTGCTTTAGCCAAGCCATCTTTTTTAGCGTCAACTTTAGATGCTTTTTCATCTAACCAAGCTTGAAATTTCTTTTCAGCTTCTTCTTCTGTTAAAGCGCCTTTACGTACACCACCAGCTAAATGATTTTTCAACAATGCACCTTTGTAAGATAAAATTGCTCTGGCTGTATCAGTAGGTTGCGCTCCGTTTTGAAGCCATTTTACTGCGCCATCAACATCTAAATCTATAATTGCTGGGTTTGTGTTCGGATTGTAGCTTCCTATTTTTTCTAAGAATTTACCATCTCTTTTTGATCTTGCATCTGCTGCAACAATCCAGTAAAAAGGTTTTCCTTTTTTACCGTGTCTTTGTAGTCTTAATTTAACTGCCATAAAAATTAATTAGTGAGGTTCTCGACCTCTGTTATTAATGAGAGCGCAAAGATACTACATTTTTCTAATTCACAATTATTTAGTTTAATTTTTTATTATACTTTTGAAACCTTAAATACGTTATGCCTTTATGAGAAATAGTATTACAGTTTTTTTAATCGTCATTTTTAGCCTTAGTTGTAGCGATGAAGTTAGGTTTAATTCGCCAGCAATGCAGGCACATAAGAATGGAAATGTTTTGTGGAAAGCACAATTTAGAGCAGCTGATATAGATAATGGTGGTTTTGTTATAGAGGGTAGAAACTCAGGTGAAATAGTACAACTAATCACAACTAGTGATACAAGAGGGACTTTTGAAATAGGTATTGACACAGGAAATATTGCTATTTTTAAAGATGTTGACGGAACTGTATATTCAACAGAAAACATGCCTGATCCAAGTGTGTCTATATATCCTCCAACTGGACAAATTATCGTTGAGGATGTTGATAACGACGACCCGAAAAATATTTACGGAACATTTTGGTTTTATGCCTACACTGCAGATGGATTACAAGCCATTAATTTTAACGAAGGCGTGTTTTACAAAGTGCCTTTACTTGGTGGTTTGTTGCAAATCCAGTAATGGGCTGTATAAATTCAATTAACTAAATAAAAGAGGCCGCTTTAAGCGGTATTTTTGTTAAATAATCATAAACTTTTATTAAATGTGTTAATAAGTTTGACATCCAATAATATATACAATATGTTATGTATGCAGATGTGAAACAATACGCATCTTAAAAGAATTTATTGAAATTAAAAATGCAAACGATATTATGAAGTATTCAGAAAAAATTTCAAACAAATTAAACGAATTATTAGTCAGAAATTACGATGCCGAAAAAGGGTATTTAAATGCCATTGACAATGTAGAGAATAAAAACCTAAAAATGTTCTTTAAAAGAAGAGCTTCAGAAAGAAGTGAATTTGCTAAGGACTTAAGAACCGAAATTTTAAGATATGGAGAAATTCCAGAAAACAACGGTTCATTTAAAGGCACAATGCACAGAAATTGGACAACTTTAAAAGCAACATTCTCATCAAACAATGAAGAAGCTGTACTTGAAGAAGCCATAAAAGGCGAAAAAGCAAGCTTGAAAGAGTATGATGAAATTTTGGCAGATAGCACATTGCCACCAACAATTGATTCTCTGTTGACAAAACAGAAAAATGCAATTCAAGCCGCAATTAACACCGAGAAAGTACATGAAGAATTAATGTCATAATACTCTTAATATATTGCAATTACAACGCAACCTAAACGGTTGCGTTTTTTTGTTTAAAACTGTTCATAACTTCACTTTAAAAAAGCATTATTTCTATGTAATTTTATCGTCTTACTTTTTTATAGAAATTCATGAATTTTCCCAAAAAGGGAAATCAAAAAGGGCTTTTATGTACTTAATTTTTGATACAGAAACAACAGGTTTGCCAAAGCGTTGGGATGCGCCAATTACAGATACTGATAATTGGCCTAGAGCCGTTCAAATTGCATGGCAATTGCATGATGCCATGGGAAACTGTATTGAACATCAAGATTATTTAATACAACCAGAAGGGTTTAATATACCTTATGACGCTGAAAAAATTCATGGTATTTCTACCGAATTAGCTCAAACAAAAGGGTTTGCACTGGCTGAAGTTTTAGAAAAATTTAATGAAGCACTCAATAAATCAAAGTTTGTGGTTGGACAAAATGTTGGTTTTGATTTAAACATCATGGGTTGTGAGTTTTTTCGTGAAGACACTGCTACCAAATTGTTGGAGCTTCCTGTTTTAGATACATGTACCGAAAATACTGCCGAATTATGTAAACTTCCTGGAGGTCGTTACGGAAAATTCAAATTACCAACACTTACAGAATTACACGAGTATTTATTTGGCGAGGCTTTTAACGAAGCACATAATGCCACTGCAGATGTTGAGGCAACTACACGTTGTTTTTTAGAGCTTATCAGGAGAGAAGAGTATACCAAAGAACAACTTGATGTTCAGCCAGATTATTTTGAAAAATTCTCTAAAGCCAATCCTAACAAAATTCAACTTATAGGCTTAAAGCACATCAACCTTAAAAAGGCATCTGCAAAAATTCATGAGCAACTTCAAAAAACCCAAGAAGTCGAGATTGAAGAATCTACTATTGACGCATCAGAATTAAAAGGCGCTAATTTTGTTCACCTGCATAACCATTCTCAGTTTTCTGTTTTACAATCCACTATAAGCATAAGGGACTTAGTGGCATCTACAGCAAAACACAAGATGAATGCTGTGGCATTGACAGATCATGCCAATATGATGGGCGCTTTTCACTTTGTAAAAGAAGTGAAAAACCATAACCGAATTATTAAAGAGAAAAACGAAGAGGCTCTTGAAAAAGGTGAAGCTCCAGTTGGCGAAGAAATAAAACCCATTATTGGTTGCGAATTTTTTGTTTGTGAAGACCATTTAAACAAATCGCATAAAGATTATGGCTATCAAATCGTCATGCTTGCCAAAAACAAAAATGGCTATCAAAATTTGGTAAAAATGGCATCTATAGCATACACTGATGGGTTTTATTATGTGCCAAGAATCGATAAAAAAGTTGTTGAGAAATACAAGGAAGATATTATTGTTCTTTCCGGAAACCTTTATGGCGAGGTGCCTAGTAAAATTCTTAATGTAGGCGAAAATCAAGCCGAAGAAGCTCTCATTTGGTGGAAAGAACAATTTAAAGATGATTTCTATTTGGAAATCATGCAGCATAATCAAGAAGATGAACGACGCGTAAATTTAGTGTTAAAGGACTTTGCTAAAACACATGATGTTAAGCTAGTAGCAACAAACAATAACTATTATTGCGAGAAAGAAAATGCCAATGCACATGATATTTTATTATGTGTAAAAGATGGCGAAAAACAAGGAACTCCAATAGGTAGAGGTCGTGGCTATCGTTACGGTTTGCCAAATCAGGAATACTATTTTAAGTCTTCTAAAGAAATGAAAGCGTTGTTTCATGATACTCCTGAAGCTATCATCAACATTCAAGAAGTTGTAGATAAAGTTGAAACATTTGAACTAGCTAGAGATGTTTTGTTACCAGAGTTTAGCATTCCAGATGAATTTAAAGACGAGCAAGATTTAACCGATGGAGGAAAACGAGGCGAAAATGCATATTTAAGGCATATTACTTATGAAGGCGCTAAAAAGCGTTATAAAGAAATTACAAAAGAGATTCAAGAACGATTAGATTTTGAACTCGCAACCATTGAAAACACAGGTTATCCAGGGTATTTCTTAATTGTTGAAGACTTTATTCGCGAAGCTCGAAATATGGATGTATCAGTAGGTCCAGGTCGTGGTTCTGCGGCTGGATCAGTGGTAGCTTACTGCCTCTGGATTACAAATATTGATCCTTTAAAGTACGATTTGCTTTTTGAGCGTTTCTTAAATCCAGATCGTGTAAGTATGCCTGATATTGATATCGATTTTGATGATGAAGGTCGTGGTCGTGTTATGGATTATGTGATTAATAAATATGGAGCCAACCAAGTAGCGCAAATTATCACTTACGGAACCATGGCTGCAAAGTCGTCCATACGAGATACAGCAAGAGTTTTAGATTTGCCATTGCATGATGCTGATCGCATTGCAAAACTAATTCCAACCATGTCTAAATTGAACAAGATTTTTGGTGTAGACGAAAAGGAATTAAGCAAAAAATTTAGAGCTGAAGATTTAGAAAAAGTCAATCAATTGCTCAACATTGCTGATGGTGACGATTTGGAAGCAGAAACGGTTAACCAAGCAAGAATCTTAGAAGGCTCCGTTAGAAATACTGGTATTCACGCTTGTGGAGTGATTATCACACCAAGCGATATAACCAATTACGTTCCAGTAGCTACAGCCAAAGATTCCGATTTGTATGTCACTCAATTTGATAACTCGGTTGTAGAAGATGCTGGACTGTTGAAGATGGATTTCCTAGGGTTGAAAACCTTGACCCTAATTAAAGATACAGTCAAAATAGTAAAAGCAAAACATGGTATCGAGCTGGAACCTGATAATTTCCCTATTGATGATGAAAAAACCTATGAGCTATTCCAAAGAGGCGAAACCGTAGGGATTTTTCAGTATGAATCTCCAGGGATGCAAAAGCACATGAAGGATTTAAAACCAACTGTTTTTGATGATCTTATTGCGATGAACGCCTTGTATCGTCCTGGTCCAATGGAATACATACCAAGTTTTATTGCTCGTAAACATGGCGATGAAGAGATTGAATATGATCTCCCTGAAATGGAGGAATACCTCAAGGAAACCTATGGTATTACAGTCTATCAAGAGCAAGTGATGTTATTATCGCAGAAGTTAGCAGATTTTACTAAAGGTGAAGCTGATGTTTTGCGTAAAGCCATGGGGAAAAAACAGAAAGCAGTACTTGATAAAATGAAACCTAAATTCATTGAACAAGCTGCTGCAAAAGGGATGGACAAAGAAAAGCTTGAAAAAATATGGAAAGATTGGGAAGCCTTTGCAAGTTATGCATTCAATAAGTCTCACTCAACATGTTATGCTTGGATAGCCTATCAAACAGCCTATTTAAAAGCACATTATCCAGCTGAATATATGGCAGCAGTGTTATCAAATAACATGAACGATATCAAGCAAGTAACCTTCTTTATGGAAGAGTGCAAACGCATGAAATTAAAAGTGTTAGGTCCAGATGTTAATGAATCCTATTATAAATTCTCTGTAAATCAAGATAATGCAGTTCGTTTTGGTATGGGAGCCATTAAAGGGGTTGGCCATGGAGCAGTAAAAACCATTGTTGAAAACAGAAAAAAAGATGGCCATTATAAATCTATCTTTGATTTTGCAAAACGTATTGATTTACGTGCAGCCAACAAAAAAGCTTTTGAAAACTTGGCCAATGCTGGAGGGTTTGATTGTTTTAAAGAAACACATCGAGCGCAGTATTTTCATGATGAAGGAGACGGAATAAACTTTCTTGAAAAAACCATCAGATATGCTAGTAAATATCAAGAAAACGAAAATTCAGCACAGGTAAGTTTATTTGGTGAATCTAGTGATGTACAAATTCCAGAACCAGAAGTGCCTCCTTGTGAAGAATGGGGAACCATGGAAAAATTGGCTCGCGAAAAAGAAGTGGTTGGTATTTATATTTCTGGACATCCATTGGATGATTTTAAAATAGAAATGAACACCTTTTGTAATGCAACTATTTCCTTATTTAAAGACTTAGAAAATTATGTGAATCGTGAATTGACCTTTGGAGGCGTTGTTACTGATGTTCAACATAGAATTAGCAAGCAAGGAAAAGGTTGGGCTTCCTTTACTATTGAAGATTATTTTGATACGCATGAGTTCCGGATTTTTGGTGAAGAATATTTAAAATTCAGACACTTTTTAATGAAAAGTAATTTTGTTTATGTGCGAACTTATGTAAAAGAAGGCTGGGTTAACAGAGATACAGGAAAGAAAGGAGAACCACGTTTGCAGTTTAATAATTTCCAATTATTGCATGACGTTATGGATACCTATGCGAAGAAATTGTCTATTCAGTTTGATATTAAGGATATTGAAAAAGAGCGCATAAAAAGTATTAAGGAATTACTAAAAATGCACGATGGCAATCACTTGTTAAATTTTGTAATTTACGATAATAAAGAGCAAATTAAACTGAATATGCCAAGTAGAAAACAAAAGATTAAAATTTCGCAGGAATTGCTTGAAGAGCTGGAAAGTCAGCAAGTGTTTTATAAGTTGAATTAAGTCTCATAACATCAATCAATTTCTAAATAAGGAAAACAAATAGAACAGTTGTAAGCTTTAGCAAAAATTTTGACTAATTTTGCACAGTAATAAATAGTAAACTCAATTAAATTAAAATATTATGGCATTAGAAATAACAGATGCAACGTTTGAAGAAACAGTATTAAAAAGCGACAAACCAGTAATGGTAGATTTTTGGGCAGCTTGGTGTGGGCCATGCAGAATGGTTGGGCCAATCATTGACCAAATAAGCGAAGAATATGCTGGAAAAGCTGTTGTTGGTAAGGTTGACGTAGATGCAAACCAAGAATTTGCTGCAAAATATGGAGTTAGAAACATACCAACAGTGTTAGTGTTTCAAAATGGAGAAGTGGTAGGAAGACAAGTTGGAGTGGCTCCAAAAAATGCTTATACAGAAGCTATCGATTCACTTTTATAATAAAGTATCTAAAAGAAAACATAAAAGGTTTGCCCAATAAGCAAACCTTTTTTTATTTTAGAAGAAAATTAATTGAGATGAGCAAACAGCCAAAAATACAAGATTTAATAGATAGTAAATTATTAGAGGAAAGAAGAGTTTTTCTTTGGGGACAAGTTGATGATAAATCAGCTAAACATGTTATTGACCGTTTGCTTTATCTAGATGCTTTAGAAAATAAAGAGATTCGGTTGTACATAAATAGTCCAGGTGGTTATGTAACCTCAGGTTTTGCAATGTATGATTGTATTAAATCTTTAAAAAGTCCAGTATCAACAATATGCACAGGACTAGCAGCTTCAATGGGATCTATACTGCTTTCAGTTGGCGAAAAAGGAAAACGATTTATTCAGCCACATGCAAGAGTAATGATTCATCAACCTAGTGGTGGAGCTCGTGGACCTGCAAGTGATATTGAAATTACAGCTCAAGAGATATTAAAAACTAAAGAATTAAGCGCACAAATTTTAGCTGAGAATTGCGGACAAGATTTTAATAAAGTAATGAAAGATTTTAACCGTGACCATTGGATGGGAGCTGAAGAATCAGTCGCCTATGGAATAGTTGATAAGGTGATTAAGTAATCCAAGTTATGAAGCAAATATGTTTAGGGCTTTTAGCACTTTTTTTAGTAGCATGTAATAACAGTGATAAAGCCATCGAAACAGCTTTGTTTGCAAAAGGCATTTCGTTGGATTTGGCAGAATTTAGAGCTGAACAACTTTCAGATATCGCTTATCATTTAACTTTTGATATTCCAGAAACGTTAGATAAACCAATTGTATCTAATTTAAAATTAGAAGTCAATATTAAGAACTTACAACAACCTTTAATTTTAGACTTTAACGCTGATAAATCTTTGCTTTTAAGCGTTAATACGAATGGAAACGATATTGAAATCAAACATGAAAATGAGCATTTAATAATTGATGCGTCTTATTTAAAATTAGGGCAGAATACAATTGAAGTCGCATTTAATGCAGGCGAATTATCCTTAAACAGAAACAAAGAATATTTATACACCTTATTGGTTCCAGATAGAGCGAGTACTTTATTTCCATGTTTTGATCAGCCAAACTTAAAAGCAACTTATCATTTAAATATTTCGGCACCAAAAAATTGGCAAGTGTTATGTGGCGCATTGTTGAAAGAAACTATTGAAGAAGCAGACAAAACAAGGCGTATTTACAATGCAACAGATAAAATGAGTACTTATTTATTCTCATTTGTTGCAGGTACTTTTGAAACAACGCAGAACGCAATTGATGATTTCAAAATGAATTTGTTGTATCGTGAAACCGATTCAGCAAAAATCACAGCAAGTGTTCCTGAAATTTTCAGACTGCATTATGAGGCTGTTCGTTTTTTGGAAGACTATACCAATTATAAATTTCCGTTTCAAAAATTGGATTTTGCAACCATTCCTGGTTTCCAATATGGAGGTATGGAACATATTGGAGCCATACAATACAGAGAATCGTCTTTGTTTTTAGACGAAACAGCAACCAAGAGTTCTGAGTTAAGCAGAGGTAAATTAATAGCGCATGAAGTGTCTCACATGTGGTTTGGCGATTTAGTAACCATGAAATGGTTTAATGATGTCTGGATGAAAGAAGTGTTTGCCAACTTTATGGCAGATAAAATAGCCAACCCAAGTTTTCCAGAGTTTAATCATGATTTACAATTTGTGCTTTCACATTATTCCAGCGCTTATGGAGAAGACCGAACACAAGGTACAACACCAATCCGTCAGCACTTAGATAATCTAAAAAATGCTGGCTCTTTATACGGAAGCATCATCTATAATAAAGCACCAATTATGATGCGCCAATTGGAAGCCACTATGGGAAAACAATCCTTTCAAGAAGGCATACAAGAGTATATTAAAACCTATGCAAATGGTAATGCAGATTGGAATGAATTAGTGTCTATTCTCGACAAAAAAACAGAGATTGATATGAAAGCTTGGAGTGAGGTTTGGGTGAATCAATCTGGACGACCAATCATTACTGATAGTATCGAATATGCATCAAATAATACAATTTCCAATTTTAAAATAGTTCAAAAAGCTGAAGATAAAAGTAATAAGATATGGCCACAACAATTTGAAATTGGACTTGTATATCCAGATTCGACACATGTAATTAATGTTGCTATACAAAAGCAAGATGCAATTATTGAAGAAGCCATCGGATTGCCTAAACCGTTAGATGTTATTTACAATTACAACGGATTTGGTTATGGTGTTTTCCCTGTTCAAAACGAAAGGTTAGATACCTTTTTAAGCTTAAAAGATGAGGTTGCCAGAGGCTATTCATATATAAATTTATATGAAAACACATTAAACAATGATGTGGATCCAATTCAGGCATTTCAGCTATTTAAACGTGCTATTTTAGAGGAACAAGAAGAAGTTTTAGTACGATTAATTTCCGGAAAACTGCAAAGTATATTTTGGGATTATTTAACCGAATCTGAAAGAGACAATGTTCAAGTAGCGCTGGAAAATGATCTAAGACTTCGCCTGGAAGGAACTGAATCATCAGGAATAAAAAAATCACTTTTTGGTCTTTATAAAGCGATTGCTTATTCTAGTACAGGGCAAGAATTTTTATATGCTATTTGGAATAAAACGACCAACATTCAAAACTTAAAATTAAATAACGATGATTATACTAGTTTGGCATCAACACTAGCCTTGTATAACCATCCTGACACCCAAAATATTTTAAAAACGGCCGAAGCACAAATCTCAAACCCAGACAAGTTAGAGCGTTTTCAGTTTTTGTTACCATCACTATCGAGTGATGAAGCTATTCGTGACATTTTTTTCGAATCCTTAAAAGATGCCAAGAATAGAGAAAAAGAATCTTGGGTTTTAAGTGCATTGGGCAATATTCATCATCCATTACGTCAAACAAGTAGTCAAAAATACTTGAAGCAAAGTTTGGAATTATTAGAGGAAATTCAACTTACAGGAGATATTTTTTTCCCAAAAGGATGGCTTAATAGCACAATAGGAATGTATAATTCGGCTTATGCCAAAGAAGTTATAGAAACGTTTTTAAAAGAAAATCCTGATTTTAGCCCTATATTAAAAAACAAATTGCTTCAAGCTGCAGATCAAATTTTTAGGGCTCAAGCTATTTTTGAAAGCACACAAAACAATGAATTTAAGAGACCAAGTAAATAAAACCTCAGGATTTAAAAACCTTGAACTGCTAGCCAAACAAGTGGTTGAAGGCTTTATTGCAGGTATGCATAAAAGCCCATTTCATGGGTTTTCAGCAGAATTTGCCGAACATAAAATCTATAATCAAGGTGAAAGCACACGTCATATAGATTGGAAACTATTTGCTAAGACTGACAAACTATTTACCAAGCGTTATGATGAAGAAACTAATTTACGTTGCCATTTAATTATAGACAATAGTAGCTCTATGCATTATCCTGAAGTCAATGAAATGTCTATTAATTCGTTAAACAAAATAGGATTTTCTGCTTTGGCAGCAGCATCTTTAATGCATATTCTAAAAAAGCAAAGAGATGCTGTAGGCTTAAGTATTTACAGCAATGCTTACGATTACTATGCACCTGAAAAAGGAAGTGAACGCCATCACAGAATGTTACTGGAGCAGTTAAGTGACATGGCAGTTTCAAAGCCCAAACAAAAAACAACAAATACTTACGAATATTTACATCAAATAGCTGAAAATATTCATAGACGCTCCATGATATTTTTGTTTACAGACATGTTTCAGCCAGATGTAGATAATGATAAACTGTTTGATGCTTTAAGGCATTTAAAGTATAATAAGCATGACGTTATTTTATTTCATGTGTTTGATAAAGAAAAGGAACTGAATTTTGATTTTGATAACAAACCAAAACGTTTTATTGATGTAGAAACAGGAGATTTCATTAACCTTTATGCAGAAAACATTAAGGAAAATTATGAAAAAGCAGTCCATGATTTTTTTAATGATATCAAATTAAAGTGTGGTCAATATCAAATAAAATATGTTGAAGCTAATATCAATGAAAGTTTCAACAAAATTCTCACAACCTATATCGTAGAAAGGCAAAAATTTGTATAGAATGTATTTTATGTAAAAAATTGACTAAAAACATTTGTGTTATAAAAAATGCAGTGTATATTTGCAACCGCAATAATGCAACGGTCTGGTAGTTCAGTTGGTTAGAATGTCGCCCTGTCACGGCGAAGGTCGCGGGTTCGAGTCCCGTCCAGACCGCAAAACAAAAGCCTCTCCAACAAGAGGTTTTTTTGTTTAACGATGTTGTGTTGTTCTCAGAGAAATCTGAGATGTAGTAATACCAGAGTAAATTTGGTATTCCAATGGAAAGCTTTCCTTTTTTCTTTACAGAAGATTGGGATGCTTTTTTGTTTTTGGACATTTTGGTATGCTTCAGTTTTTTAATGAATACCTAAAATCAATTTTTAAAAAAGATATTTATTATCTTTCCTTATTAAACATCTAAAATCCAGTAATTATGAAAAAATATTTGTTTACAACATTAGGAATTTACCTAATGATGTTGGGTTCAGTGTATGCACAAGAGTCTTCACTTTTTAATGGAAAAAACTTAGATGGTTGGATAGTTTATGGTACTGAAAAATGGTATGTTGAAGATGGCGTTTTAATATGTGAAAGCGGAGAAGATAAGGAATATGGTTATTTAGGAACAACAAAAAATTACAAAGACTTTATTTTAACATTAGAGTTTAAACAAAACTCTAATGGCAATAGTGGTGTATTTATTAGGTCAACTGTTGATGGTATAAAAGTAAAAGGCTGGCAAGTTGAAGTTGCTCCAGCTGGATTGCATTCTGGAGGTGTTTATGAATCGTATGGACGCGGTTGGTTAATAAAGCCAGAGCCTGAAAATGAAAAGGCTTTAAAAGAAGGAGAATGGAATAAATTAAAAATAAAAGTACAAGGGTCAAAATTAACGTCATGGTTAAATGGCACCAAAATGGTTGATTTTAGCGATGAAGAAATTGGCAAAGGGGAAGGTGGTATCGTTTTACAAATTCACAGTGGAGGAGATGTAAAAGTAAGCTGGAAAAATATTATAATCAAAGAGCTTTAATAATGAGTTTAGGTAAGAAATAATATAGAGTTAAGCGTATTTCAAAGTGATGTATTATTTTGTTTTTATTCTTTCCTTAAAACGTTTCCTGCCTTAATATTCTTAAACTCTTTATTATCAACAGCTAGTTGTCCATTAACTAAAACATAATGAATCCCTTCTGGATATTGGTGTGGTTTTTCAAAAGTGCCTTTGTCAATTATGGTTTGTGGGTCAAATATGGTGATGTCTGCTTTCATGTTTTCTTTTAAAACGCCTCTATCTTTTAAGCCTATGTTTTTTGCTGGCAAAGCAGTCATTTTATAAATAGCTTCTTTTAATGTAAGCACTCCTTTTTCTCTAACATAATGACCTAAAACTCTAGGGAAGGTCCCATACCATCTTGGATGAGGATGTCCATCGCCTAGTTTTACCAACCTTCCATCTGAGGCCACCATAGTTTGTGGATGCTTCAATATATTTTCAACATCGTTTTCATTCATGGCATGAAACACACACGATGCGCCACCATTTACTTGAGCTTCAATAACAAGGTCAGCACCATTCTCAACAGTTGGTTCCAGCCCCTTTAATTCACACCAATATTTTAGGGTTTTGCCTTCAAGCTCTGGCATCCAACTTACTTTAGCAAATTGCACTCTATCCAGATCATCACCTCCGCGATCATTTAAAATGTTGAATATAATTCCAGCTTTTATGCTATCTCTTAGTTTTGGGTTTTCAACACGCTCAATAAAAGCTTCGTTTCCCCCAGCTCTAGCCCAACCAGGAATTAGTACAGAAATACCAGTATAGCTTGCGTTGTATGGATATTGATCTATCATAATGTTTAATCCAGCTACTCTAGCGGAATCAACAAGTGCCAATGATTTTTCGCTTTTTCCCCACATTGGTTTACCTATGACTTTGTGATGGGTAAGCACCACAGGAATATTTGCTTTCTCAGAAATCAAAATGGCCTCATTGACAGCATCAAATAAACCTAAACCTTCATCTCTTAAATGTGAGGTGTAAATACCGCCTTTTTCTGAAGCTTTTTTTGATAATTCTATAACTTCATCAACTTCAGAGAAACTTCCTGGTATATATTTCAACCCTGTAGATATTCCAAAGGCACCTTCATCCATGGCTTGTGATATTTGTAATTTCATTTGCTCTAGTTCGTCTTTAGTTGGAGGCCTGTTTTCTAAATTCATCACATTTCTCCTCACTGTATTATGACCAATAAGATAAGCTACATTCATTCCAACACCTACTTGCTGTAAACTGTCTAGATACTTGTCAAAAGGCCAAGGGCTGGAACCGTCTGGACCTCCAAGACTTGTTGTAACACCTTGCCTGATATGGCTTTCGCAATTTGATAATTCAAAAATTGGCTCCAAATGTGCATGTGCATCTATAAAACCTGGAGTAACAGCAAGCCCTTTTGCGTCAATTATACGATTTGATTTAGCATCACTTAAATCGCCAATTTTTACAATAATAGACTCTTTAATGCCAATATCAGCTGAAACGGCATCACTTCCAGTACCATCAAACACTTCTCCATTTATTATAATAATATCGTAAGTGATATCTTTGTTACAACTAAATATGAGTAGAGCAATGGAAGAAAACAATAGCAGTATGCAACGATTCATAATGGTGTTTTTAATCAGATTAAGATAATTAAACTTTCTATTAGGAATGTAATTTAGTGATTTTTCAATTTTTTTGATTCTTTCTGTTGATAATTTTTAAAGTAGGTTTTCTAATGAAATAAGTATCTAACAATGCCAATTTTTCTTTTAACAAAGTTCTATTCCACTGTCATGCAATTTTTTGATACCTTAGTAAAACCAACCAAAAAAATTAGTCATGATTAGAGTATTAACTTTTATGCTACTGTTTACCTTTATTAATTACAATAGCTTTGCCCAAAAACAAAACTCCCAATCAGTTAACAAAAACCAAACTATTGACGTTTCCATATTTAGTGGGTTAAAACTTCGAAACCTAACGCCAGCAAGAACGAGCGGAAGAGTTGTAGATGTAGCAATACATCCTACTAATCGGAGTATTCGATTTGTTGCTGTAGCTTCTGGTGGTGTATGGAAAACTACCAATGCTGGTACAACATGGATACCTGTTTTTGATAATGAGGGCTCATACTCAATTGGAACAGTTGAAATTGATACAAATAATCCAATGATTGTTTGGGTTGGTGCTGGCGAAAATAATGCACAACGTTCGGTAAGCAAAGGAGATGGTATTTACAAAAGTTTAGATGGAGGTAATACATGGAAAAACATGGGTTTGAAAACTTCCGAGCATATTGGGAAAATAGCCATCCATCCAACTAATTCAGATATTGTATATATAGCTTCGCAAGGTAGTGTTTGGAAAGCTGGAGGAGAAAGAGGACTTTACAAAACAATTGATGGTGGTAATACTTGGGAACGCGTTTTACATATAAGTGATGATACAGGTATTTCAGATGTCACACTAGATCCACGAAACCCAGACATACTAATTGCATCAGCTTATCAAAGACGAAGACATTTTGGTATTTTAGTAGGAGGAGGCCCAGAAGGAGGTGCATTTAAATCTGTTGATGGAGGCAAAACATGGGAAAAATTAAAAGGCGGTTTCCCTCAAGGTGAACTTGGACGAATTGGTTTGGCTAGATCACCTCAAAAACCAGATGTTCTTTATGCATTGGTAGCTGGAACTGAAAAAACAAAAGGGTTTTATAGATCTGAAGATAATGGTTCTAGCTGGAAAAAGATGAATGATTATATGGTTGGCGATGCACAATACTATATGGAAATATTCCCAGATCCGCATCAATTTGATAAGCTTTATATCGTAGAAGTGTTTACAAAGGTTTCCGAAGATGGAGGCAAGACTTTAAAGTCTATTAACCATGATAACATTCATGTTGATAACCATGAAATCGAGTTTGACCCAAATGATCCGAATTATCTTCTCATGGCTGGTGATGGTGGTATATATGAGTCTTGGGATCAAGGCGATAATTGGCGTTTTATAGATAATTTGCCAATTACACAGTTTTATCGTGTTGGTATAGACAATGCCTTTCCATTTTATAATGTGTATGGTGGTACACAAGATAATGCTTCGCTTGGAGGGCCAAGCAGAACAACACACCGAATTGGTATAAAAAATTCAGATTGGTATGTCACCCAAGGAGGTGATGGGTTTCAATCTAGGATAGATCCAACAAATCCTAACATCGTTTATTCTATGTCTCAATATGCAGGCATAGTTCGGTACGATAAAATGAGTGGTGAAAAAGTAGATATTCAACCACAAGAAAACGCAGGCGAACCTCCATATAAATGGAATTGGGATTCGCCTTTATTAATAAGTGCGCATGATAATAAAACGCTTTACTTAGCTGCTAATAAGTTATTCAAAAGCACAGATTATGGCAGTTCTTGGCAAGAGATAAGTGCAGACTTATCACGCCAAATGGATAGAAACAAAATGGAAGTGATGGGAAAAGTTTGGAGTATAGATGCCATTTTTAAAAATGTTTGGACATCTCCTTATGGTACTATTGTATCCTTAGCAGAATCTCCAATTAAAAAGGGTTTGCTTTACGCTGGCACTGATGATGGCTTGATTCAAGTTTCAGAAGATGATGGAAATACTTGGAGAAAAGTAGAAGGCATAGCTGGCATACCACGTTTGGCTTATGTGTCTGATTTATTTGCGTCACCTCATAATGAAAATACTGTTTTTGCTGTGTTTAATAACCACAAATATGGTGATTATAACCCTTATTTTTTAAGAAGTGATGATAAAGGAAAAACATGGAAAAGTATCTCGTCCAACTTAAAAGCAGATGATTTTGGTTGGACTATTGTGCAAGACCATATTGCAGAAAATTTACTTTTTGCTGGAACCGAGTATGGCTTGTATTTTAGTTTAGATGGTGGAAACCAATGGATACAATTTAAGTCTGGAATTCCTACGATTGCCATAAGAGATTTGGAAATACAGAAAAGAGAAAATGACTTGGTAGCTGCTTCATTTGGTAGAGGGTTTTATATTTTGGATGACTTTAGTCCATTAAGAGAAATTTCTAAAACTAATCTCAACAAAGAAAGCTTGCTGTTTCCTGTTAAGGATGCTTTGAGTTATACCATTGATAATCCAGATGGAGGATCGTTTGGAGCTAATTTCTTCGCGTCTCCAAATCCTACTTTCGGCGCTGTATTCACCTACTATTTAAAAGAAGGAATTACAACCTTGGAAGGAAAAAGACAAAAAGAAGAGGCTGAAAAAATGGCGAAAAATCAACCTGTAGATTATCCAGATTGGGAAGCTTTTACCAAAGAAAAAAGAGAGGACAATCCTGAAATTATGTTTACCATTACAAATGAACAAAATACAATGGTTGCCAGAGTTGGAGCTTCAGCAAGACGAGGAATTAATCGTACTGCATGGAATCTTCGTCATTCAAACAATAGTGCTCTAGTAGCTCCAGGAACTTATAAAGTAACTATGGCTAAGTTAGTTAATGGTAATTGGCAAGATCTTGGGCAAAGCCAAGAATTTAATGTAAAACGATTCGAAAACACAACGTTTCCTACTACCAATATAGAAGAACAAGAAAAATTCAGGACAGAAGTGATGTCTTTACATAATGCCATCAATAATGGAAATGAATTATTAGATGGCTCAATTAATGAAATGGAGTCAGTTAAAAGAGAAATAAAGAATAAAGTTAGCGATCCTAAATTAATTGAAAAAGTTGAAACCATAAGACAGAGTTTAATGGATTTGGAAATTCAACTAAATGGTAATGAATTAATAACTCAAAATATGGAGCTTATTGCGCCTTCTATTTCATCAAGAGTTTCAAGAATAAGATATAGTTTCAATAGTGCAACCTCGCCTAGTACAACAACTCAAAAACAAGGCTTTGCTATAGCCTCAAAAGAATTTGGTCAATGGACGGTAATGTTTAATAATTTAAACAAAGAGATTAATGAGCTTGAAAATGCATTGAGGAATACAGGAATAATAGTTAAATCTGGGAAGCAAGATCTTTCTTGGAAAAATTAGATATATATTTTTATGCTCAAATAAGCATCGTATTGAGCTTATATCATATTTACCTACAATAAGAGACAGGTCTTTAGTTAATGTTACTAATTTTAGGCAACAGAATATTAGTAGTTAGTCTATGAGTACTCAAGTAATTATATTTTTATTTTTCTCGTTTGTTGGTATTCTTTTGTCAGTTCTTTTTTTCTTAAAAAAAACCTACAATAAGAGGGCTAACAGATTATTAAGTCTTTATACTTTTTTGGCATCAAGTCAAATGATATATGAATGTTTGAATTGGAGCGGATTATTGCAAACTAAGGCCTTCGTACATCTTAATCTTGTACCATATTTATTTTGGGTTTCCTTTGGGCCAATATTATATTTTTATGTCAGAAGTCTTTTTGATAGAAAATATTATAAATCAGATCTTGCTTTTTTAATTCCGCCAGTTATTATTTTTTTATTACTATCACCATTTTACATTTTGAATACTGCAAATAAGTTGAAAGTAGTTTTGAATAATGAAATAGGAGATTACATATATATGCCAAGCTATGGTATTTGGATAATACTAGGACTGATGTTTTTCTATGGGTTTTTAATCTACAATCGATTTAAAGATCATAGAAAAATAGGGTATAAAGAAAAAATATGGCTTCAGTGGCTAATTGCCTCTTATTTAATTTTTGTGTTGCTATTTATCATCTTTTTTGTCTTAGTTAAGTTTGATTTAATGGATCGGAAATATGATTATTTCATTGATGGAGCAATAACATTTTTTATTGGTATGGTGGCTTACTTCGGTTTTGTACAACCAGAAGTTTTTAAAGGACAAAAACCGTTATCTAAACTAATACCACTATACCGTAAATACTCTAAGAGTGGACTTTCAGAAGCATTGTCAATAGATTTAAAGAATAGGTTAATTAAGATAATGAAAGATGAAAAGCCTTATTTAAAAAGTGACCTAAGAATGAATGAATTAGCTAATTTATTAAAGGTATCCAGAAATCACACATCGCAAATAATAAATGAACATTTTAATCTTTCTTTTTTCGATTTTATAAATAGATATAGGGTTGAAGAAGCTAAAGTATTATTAAGTGATCCTGATGAAGTTTTAAATATTACAGCAATAGCTTATCAAGTTGGATTTAACAATAGAGCTTCTTTTTACAAAGCATTTAAAAAATTCACGAATCAGAATCCAACAACCTTTTTAAAACACTTACAAGTATCTTAATTTTAATTGTCTTTTTTTATAGGGATTATTTTATTCGTGTAAACATAAACAAACTTTACAATTAAAAACTGTTCATTTGTTTCATAATGTGTTTCAATGATTAAATATGCAATTTTTATTCTAGTAATTGCTGGATTGGTTTTTAATTGTAGTAATAAGAGTAGTTCTGCAGTAAATCAAAAATCTATTTTAGGTGCTTGGGAAGTAAATAAAATTGAGTGGTTAACTGCGGACACTACTTTTGTTATTGAAAAGGCGCAAGCGGGTTATTTGATGGTTTTACCAAAAAGATATACTTTTATGTGGACACCAACTAAAACAGCAAGAATTGCTTTTAAAAAACTAGCGTACCCAACCGATGAGGAAATATTATCTGGTTTTAGATCTATTGTATTTAACGCTGGCACTTATAAAATTACTGATTCCATTTTCAAATTAGAGGCAAGTATTGCCAAAGTACCTGGTTTTGAAGGAGGCACACAAGCTTTTGTTTATAATATTGCAGATGATACATTAAAGTTTAAAATGATAGATGAAACCTACCCAAATGGTGAAAAACCAGATTGGTATGGCAAGGTAGAGACTCGATTCACTTTATTTAGATTAAAAGAATAAATCAAATTTTATGAAGCCAATAGTTTTACTAATACTAATTGTAGTTTTCACAAATTGTAAAGAAAACCAAAATAAAGAACTTACTGAAAACCAAAGTTATATTAATGAAGTAAATAGAATCTCTTCTTTGATAAAGAATGGCGAGGAGAATTTTAAAATAAAATCATTAATAAGCGAGAAAAATGTGAATGTTTTGGATTCTATGGGCTATAGTTTTTTATCGTTAGCTATTAGAGCAAAGAACGAAAATCTAGTTAAAATTTTAGTAGATAAAGGGGCAAATCCTAATTTGCAAAATGATGATTTCCTGAAATCCACACCTTTAATGCAATGCAGTAATTACAATCTTGTTGAAGTTGCTAAATATCTAATTGAAAAGGGAGCAGACGTAAATATACAAGACAAGCAAAATGATCCAGTAATACATTGGACAGCTTATTATGGCGAATACGAATTAACTAAGCTTTTACTAGATAATAAGGCAAAAACTAATTTAAAAAGCATCCATTCTGACGGAGTTATGCATGTAGCCTTAAAAGAATGGCAAGATAGTATTGTAGATCTTTTAATATCATACAACGTGAAATTAAACGATGTTTCTAAAGAACAATATGAGATAGTACAAGCAGTAAAAGCTAACTCTTTTAAAAATTTTAAAAGAACTTTGAAATCAAATTTAGTAAATAGCAAAGACGCATCTGGAACACCAATTTTGGTTACTGCTGCTTCAAATGGAAATTTAGATATTGTTAAATATTTACTTCAAAATGGAGCCGATATTAATAACATGAACCCTGTTGGTCATACGGCTTTAAACAGAGCCGTTTTTTTTGGAAATGAAGAAATGGCTCATTTTTTAATAGCTCAAGGTGCTGATGTAGCTAAAACAGATAATAGATTTATGTTGCCTCCATTAATTGCTGCAATTAGAAAAAATCGCAACGAATTAGCCAAAGTATTGATTGAAAAAGGAGCAAGTATCAATGCTCTTGATGGTATAAACGGAATGACACCAATTATGTGGGCTGCAGGTTATGAAAACAAAGAAATGGTTAAACTTTTATTAGTTAATAATGCTGATTTAAGTATTGTGTCCAAATACGATGACACAGTGTTTACAATAACAAGTAACAAAGAAATCCAAGAGATATTAAACAATTTCAAATAATACGAAATTAAATTATGAAAAAAATAATTTTTATCTTTTGTTTTTTAATATCAATCCTTTCTTGTAAAGAAAATGACGAATACAATACTGGAGGTGGAGGTGGTGGGTATACTGGTCCAATTTTGTATAACTGTACTAACGCAGTATATCCAGACTGGGAATTATCATTATATGTTTTGCCATATCCAGCAGGAAGCACTTATAAAGTAGATTTAAACAATTGTAGCTCATCTTATCATGCTCCAGGCTATCCAGATCAGTTTGCAACAGACTTTAATATGCCTATTGGGTCTATAGTTACAGCATCAAGAGCAGGAACTGTGGTTTATGTAGAAGATAGTGGAGATGATTTTCAAACTGAAATAAATAATCTTGTAGTGGTATCTCATGGAGGAGGTATTTATTCTCAATATATGCACTTAACAAAAAATGGAGCACTTGTAGATGTTGGTGACAATGTAAATCAAGGCAATATTTTAGGATATAGCGGCGCAACAGGTCTTGCAGGTTATCCACATTTGCATTTTGTAGTTACATATGGAGCTGCCAACTGGGAATATCCTTATAATTCTGTTCCAGTTAACTTTAGCAATACAACACCAAACCCAACAGGTTTATCACAAGGGGAGTTTTATACAGCACTTTAATAGAAATTGCCTATTTAACACGAAAAACAATGAACTTGTTCATCAATTTTTAAAAATTAAATACCAACTTGTTTTACATCTTCTAAGAATTAAAAGATATTTGTAACATATCTTAATATTCTGTAATGCACTTTAAAAATTATTTTTTATTTCTTCTTTTCGGCTTTTTAGTTAATTGCAAAGATACTTCATTGGTCACCCCTCAAACAGACAAGGACAATGGAGGTTTGTTCCTGCCTGATGGATTTGGCGCTTTGGTAGTGGTTGATAGTATTGGAGAGAGCAGACATTTAGCAGTTAACACCAATGGTGACATCTATGTGAAATTACGCATTGACACTGGAGATAAAGGCAACGTTGCTTTAAGGGATACTGATGGAGATGGAAAAGCAGATATTGTTGAACGTTTTGGAGATTACCCAAACGATGGAAGGTTTGCAACCGAAATGAGAATCCATAAGGGTTATTTATATTTTAGTTCGGAATTAGTGATTTATAGGCAGAAATTAACACCTAATAAATTAATACCTGATGGGAAACCAGAAGTTTTGGTTACAGATCCTTTTCCTATTAGATGGCATAATGCCAAAACTCTGGCATTTGATAATAAAGGTGGAATGTATGTAACGTTTAGTGCACCAACAAATGCGTGTGAAGATATGAGAGCCCAAAGAAGTCCAACAGATATTGTTAAGGGTGAATACCCTTGTTCACAATTAGATATTCTTGCTGGTATTTGGAGATTTGATGAAGATAAGCCCAATCAAACCCAATCAGATGGTCGTCGTTATGCAACTGGATTAAGAAGCATCGTTGGAATGTCTTGGAATGATGCCGACAATAGTTTGTACGCTATGAATCATGGAAGAGATTATTTAGATACACGCGCTCCACAGTATTTTAGTGAATGGCAAAACACTATTTTACCAGCAGAAGAGTTTATGAAAATTAAAAGAGGTGATGATTTTGGTTGGCCATATACCTATTACGACCACTTTAAAGAAAAAAGAATGTTAGCACCTGAGTATGGAGGTGATGGTGTTAAAGAAGCCAATGGGTATACAGACCCACTTATGGGAATGCCTGCACATTGGGCTCCAAACGATCTGTTGTTTTATAAAGGAGATCAATTTCCGGCACGTTATAAAAAAGGCGCCTTTGTTGCATTTCATGGTTCAACCAATAGAAATCCTTATCCGCAAGCAGGTTATATTGTGGCCTTTATTCCTTTTGAAAATGGTAAACCAACAAAACAATGGGAGGTTTTTGCTGATGGTTTTGCAGGTGTAGATACTATTGTGAAAATGCAAGACGCTAAATACAGACCAATGGGATTGGCCGAAGGACCAGATGGTTCCTTGTACATTTCTGAGTCCAAACAAGGCAAAATTTGGCGTGTTATTTTTGAAAGCGATACTTCAGCCTTCGGAGCTTCTCAACTTGCTAAAATGGAAAAACTAAAATCTAGCAGAAGTTATATAAAAATGCCTGAAGAAGGAATTGATAAATTGAAAGCGCCTTTAGAAGAGAATCAATAAATTGCATTTATTTTAAAAGGTATTTTAAATTTAAACCAGCATAATAATTACTTGGCTCTCCAGGATAATAATACCTAGGAGCACTGCCTCCGAAACTACTAGCGTTAATGGAAAGCATAGAGGCATACTTTTCATTAAATATATTGTTAAATCCTATAAATAAATCAAACTGTAATTTTTTTGTTTTGTTTGATTTATAGCCTAATTTTGAATTCACTAATTGGTAGCTCTCAGAATAAATAGTATTATCATCTCTCAAGGGAATTTTACCAACATGATTGTAGTTTAGTAAACCATATAGTCCAAAACTAGTATCAAAATTTAATATTGAGTTTAATGTAAAATCAGGAACTCCAGTTAAATCATTGCCAGAATAATCTTCACTATCATTAATAAATGTATCAAATTTAAAAGCATTATATGCAAAAGCATTATTGCTATTAATTTTTAGATTAGTTGTATTTAGCAAATTATAACCTAAACTTAATTCAATACCATTATAATTCGTTTTGCCTGCATTAACACCTATAAATTGATCGTCTGAAGCTCGTCTTGCAACTAATAAATCTTTTACAATCATTTTATAAATAGCAATATCATAATGAAGTGATTTGTTGAAAATTTCACCACGACTGCCTATTTCATAATTCCATCCACTTTCAGGTTTAATGTTGGTGTTTATTAAGCCATCTGGCAACAGAGTTTCTTCTAATGAAGGTGGTGAGAAGCCATGACTTATAGATGCATATAAAATAGACTGTTTGGTTAATTGATAGGTTAGTCCAAATTTTGGAGAGATAATTGTATTAAAATCAAAATCACCAGAAAAGTTTACACCATCATCAATAAACTTGTCATTTAAGGAGTACGATGTATGATTAATGTTAAACCCAAAGGATGTAGTAATATTTTCAGAAAGCTTATAGCTTGAATCAAAAAATACGTTTATGTAATGACGCTTTTCTTTAAAGTCAGAACTTAAATCTCCTTGTACTGAGCCTTCTTCAGGAGGAAAATCATTATATAGATTTTCAAAGGTTTGATATGAATTAGAATCTTTAAAAAATTCGCCACCAAGTGTCCAATCAAGTTGTTTCTGAAATAATGTTACTTTTGAAATTACTCTAGTTCTCAAACCAATTCCATAAGTTTCTTCTTGAAGAATGTTAAATGGCCTAGGTTCGTATGAATCTAAAAAAGATGTGAAAACACTTGTTTTTTGTTTCGTATTGTTATTGTAAATGTGTTCCCAAGACAAACCAAACAATCCCTTCTTGTAATCTTCAAACCCTTTAGATCTTCCCCAAGTAAATGCAGATGAAGTCGGATTATTTAAATAATCATCCTCATTAATAGAGCTAGGTATAAACGCCTTTAAATCTATATAACTTGCGACAAAAGTGAGTTTGTTTGAATTATTTACAAAGTGGTTTGAAGCGATTGTTATGGTTTGCCTGTCAGTTTTATTGTTTTTTCTATAACCATCACTATGAAGATTTGAATAACTAAACTTAGCTTTGTTTTTTTGATTGCCTAAACTAGCTTGCAATAAGTATTTTTGCATGCCATAAGAACCAAAAGTATAATTTGTATTTATAGAAGTACTTGTATATAATCCTTTGTTTGGAATTAGTTGAATGGTTCCTCCTAATCCTGCGCCATAAATACTTGATGAAGGTCCTTTTAATATTTCTATTTGGCCTAAAGTGCTCATTTCAATATCTTCAACTGTTGATGCTCCAGAACCATTAGTAAGAGGTATGTCTTCGTAGTAAGCCCTAATTTTGCTTGTTCCAAATAAATTTCTTGAACCTATTCCACGTATGGTAACTCTGTTTGTGGTCAATGTTCCATTATGCATATAAATTCCAGGAATGGTGTTAAGTATTGGCGCAATATTCGCACTGTTATTAAGGTTAATTTGGGAAGTGTTGAGAACGGAAATTGCTGTTGGTAAGTTTTTTAGCTGACTCTGAAAATTATCTGTTGTAATAGTAATTTCGTTTAATATTTCTGTAATAGGCATAAGTTCAACTAAAGTAAATGTAGTTATATCTATATACAAAATTTTAGAAATATAGCCTTCCTTTGAAAAAGTGTAAGTTCCTGATTTTGTAATATAAAAATCACCAAAATCATTAGTTGTAATTAAAGTGCCATCAGAACTTGTAATTGAAACTTTAGATAATTCGGTTGACTTTATATTGGCCACAACTTTCCCATTACTTTGTTGAGCAAAAGATTGCATTACAAAAAAAACAGAGAAAAGCGAAATGAGAATTACTTTCATAAGAGCGTAAATTTAAAAAATGTTTATTTTAAAAGCATAAATAATTTACTACATAAATAGTAGGCGTTTTTTAAGACAAAGTATCAAACTTCCTAGGCCTTGAATATTGGTTAAATAACCTTGTGACAAAATGAGCAATTTTTAAATAACTAAACGCTTTGTAAGAGTATTCTTATTTAAAATAGTATTTTAACTAAAAAAGATTTAAAATATTTGTTTAATTCAAAATAAAAACTACTTTTATCCGATATTTACAACACTTTATCGATAAAGTGTTTTTGATGTCTGCGCCCCAAATCTTATAAATATGGAAAAAAAGTACTTCTCTGGTGCGCAGATTTTATTTGTCTTATCCTTGATTTTTATAACAAGTATAAGTTATGCTCAAGTAATGCAATTAGAGGTAATAGGTGGCAATGTAGTAACACAAGGATCAACAGTTACTATTAATGCTGGAAATAGCCTCAATTTTCGAATAACCAATATTGAAACAAATAATTGTAGGAACCTCAAAATTGAAGATGTTGATATATCAAATACTACAGATTTTGGCATAAGCCCAAACAATCCCAAAGGAAACATCAAACCTGAAGATTGTCCAGGAGGCAAAAAGGAAATTGATTTTGATATATATAACATAAGCAGTTCTTCTTGCTCTACTGTTAGTACACTTGTTACCATAGAAATAAAAAACCAAAGTGATTTCACATTTACTTTGCAAGTTAATTCCTCTCCAGAAATTTATGTGTTTGGCGCTGATTATCCTTACGGAGAAATTTTTCATGGAGACACAACCACTTCTGCTGATAATAATACCTATTTTGGTGTTGTTGATGAAGGCAATGTTGTAACTAGAAGATACGCTGTGGCAAATATAGGTAGTTGTGACTTAGATATTACAGCCTTGTCCAGTACAAACTCAGATTTTGATGTTACCTCACCATATACAATTCCCTTTACAGGTCTTGACCCTTATTATTATATTGTAATCGATGTTGCTTTTACAGCACCTGTAGCTGGAACAGGCACCCAAACATCTACAATTAGCATTTCAAATAACGACAATACTACGTTTACATTTGACGTAAGTGCAGAAATGTTTAATGAAAACATTCCAGGCCCTGGAGGTATAACAGCAGATTTTAGACTGTGGCTAAAGTCAACAAGAGGAGTTGTGCAGACCAGTTCTAAAGTTTCTGAATGGAAAGATTTAGGCACCAATGGAAAGGATGCCGTTCAACCTGTCTCATCTAATCAACCTACATATTTAGATACAGCAACAGACAACATTAACTTTAACCCAGTAATAAAGTTTGAAAATAATGGAAGTAGTTTGGAACAGTATTTATACAATACCACAAATGGTTTTTATAGTCAGGATATATTTATTATAATGATTCCAGATGCCGCCATGACAAATACAACCTCTAGAAATACAATTTTTGCTGGAGTTTCATCTGGAAGTACTGGAGATATTACTGGTGTTGGTTTTGGAGATTATTCAAGTGAGTTTACCAATGAAACCTTATCTTACAATCAAAATATACCTGGAGGTGGTAGTTTTAATGGCACAGCTGAAATAGGTTCATCATATTCTAATGCAGGAATTATTAACATAAGAAACAATGCTGCTTCCTCTCCAACAGGTCAAGATATTTTGTATAATTCGAATGTACTAACAACGTCAAATGTTAACGATATTGGTTTTGCCAATGTTGGTTTGCCTGGTCCACCAACAGTAACGGGAACTAAATATTGGATTGGTAGAAATTTTGACATTCAAGGAAGTTTAAACGGTCGTGTGGCTGAGATATTTACCTTCGCAGAAAGAGTATCTGATAATGATAGACAAAAAATAGAATCTTATTTAGGTATAAAATATGGTATTACATTAGGTTCATCAACAGAAGCAACAAAAGATTATATTAACTCTTTTGACACCTCAGTTTGGGATATTTCTGCAAATTCAGGATATAATTATGACGTAGCAGGAATCGGTAGGGATTCTATTTCAGATTTAAACCAGAAACAATCCAAATCAATAAATTACGCAAATGCAGTAGCAATAGGTTTGGGTGGTATTAGTGATACAAATAGTGCGAACTCAAATGAATTTATAAAAGATGGAGATTTTTTAGTTTGGGGAAATAATAATGGAGCATTTTCAGGCACAAACACAAATTCCATTACTATTGGGACAGGAATTACGACTTCTGTAACACGTATTGATAGACAATGGAAAATTGTTGAAACAAACGAAGATGTTAATGGAGATGTTAAAACAGTTTTTGTTTCAATCCCTTCCGCAGCATTTAGTAGTTTTACAAAATTGGATTCAGAAGAATATGCACTAATAGTGGCAGATAATGGAAATTTTGCAGATGGGGATATTATTGATGTTATTCCATTAAGATCAGATGGAGGATCAAATCTGTATACATGGTATAATTTTGATGAAACCAAATATTTCACATTTGGCAAAACATCTAAATGGTCAGAAAATCATTCAATAAGTATTGCTTCTGGAGACTTCTTGGTTGGTGAGTATGAACTGAATTTAAATGTAGATTCATTTACTATTTCTGCCTGGATAAAGACCTCGTCAAACGCAAGCACAAGGACTATAATGGCTAAAGGCGAAAAACTACAAATAAGGCTCAATAGCTCTGATCAAGTTGAAGTGATGATTGACGATACTACAACACCAAAATATATTTCCGATATGATTATTGGAGATGGTAAATGGCATCAACTTACCCTTGTTTATGATAGCGCATCTATATATCTATATGTAGATGGTGTTCTAGATAAATCTGTCCAAGATGTGGTTCACCCTTCGCCTAATTATAATCATTTTTCTATTGGAGCGATCTATATTGATAAAGATGACATTATTAATCCCTTTTTAGGAGAAATAGATGAGGTGTACATTTGGGATTTGGCACTATCTGAAGAACAAATCCGTTACTTAATGAATCAGGAAATTGAACGATTTGAAGATAGTGGAACAGACTATGTAAGTGGTAAGGTATTGCCTCAAGCTTCTGCAAGCAATCCAATTGGTACAATACCTTGGAGTAATTTGAGAGTTTATTATGATTTTAACTCTTTTTATGGCTCAACGGTTGAAGGCTTAACAGATGAAAGATATTTTTTAAGAATTAAGCAATTAAGTAAGAGCAAAACCATTTTAGATGATCAAACCGTCCCTGTTCCTTATATTTCAGCTGCAGACGGTTCTTGGGATGACGTATCAACTTGGAGCAACAATAACGATGTGATTGTGCCAAATACTTTAGGACTTGATGATAGTACCAATATAGATTGGAATATTGTTCAAACAACACACAATATAACTTCAGGGTTTAGAGATATTAAGCTTCTTGGATTAAAAAACAATACTGGAAAAATAACAATTGCAAATCCTATAGATAATCAGGATGAAACAAACTCAGGGCAAAGCTTAACAGTTACGCATTACTTAGAAATAGATGGTGTTGTCGATTTAGTTGGCGAATCGCAATTAATTCAAACCGAAGGAAGTGTGTTAGACACTGATAGTGGTGGTTTTATTGAAAGAGATCAACAAGGAACCGCAAATGGCTTCAATTACAACTATTGGTCATCTTCTGTAAGCCCTATAGCTGGAAATACAGCAACGCGAGGTACAGGAGTATCCAGTACTAATACTAATCATACAATCTCTGGATTTTTAAATGATGGAACTATTTCATCTTCTTACGGAACATTAACTTTTGCATCTTCTTATGCTGCTGCAGATTCAGATACTCCAACTACTCCTAGAACGCTAAGCACATATTGGATGTACAAATATTATGGACCTACAAATGATTATTACGCTTGGTCTTCAATAGATGAAAACTCATCCATTCTTCCAGGAGAAGGTTATACCATGAAAGGAACGTCAGGTTCAGCAGATATTTCTTCAACATTTCAAAACTACGTTTTTAAAGGACGTCCAAATAATGGTGATATTACGTTGCAACTAGATAAATCATCCGGAGATGTAGATAGGTTAGTCGGAAACCCTTATCCATCAGCAATTGATGCTACAGAATTTATTTTAGACAATTTGCATACTTCTGTAGGTGGAAACAATGCCACAGGAACAGTATTTAATGGCGCTTTATATTTTTGGGATCACTTTGGAGAAGAAAACTCTCATAATATTGGAGATTATGTTGGAGGCTATGCAACTAGAAACTTAACAGGTGGTGCCGCAGCCATATCAAATGATAGTCGTATAAACAATACATCAGATAATGGTAATCCAGCAACTGGAACTAAGGTTCCAGGAGAATATATTGCTGTCAATCAAGGTTTCTTTGTTACAACAGCTTTAGATGGTTTTGATGATGGAAATTCAAGCTCATTGGTAACTATTGATGGAGGAGATATTGTGTTTAAGAATAGTCAACGTGCTTTTGTAAGAGAAAATACATCAACATCAATATTTTTAAATCCTAATGATGATGCATTAGACGATACGTTTAAAACCACAAGTAATTCAGATCAAGTAATTGGCAACACACCAACCATTAGACTTGTTTATCATTCACCAAAAGGCTATCACAGACAAATTGTATTAGGTGTTGAAGCTTCAGCGTCAAATGATTTTGATTTAGGTTACGATGCCTTTATGATTGATGTTAATGAAGAAGATATGTATTGGGTTTTAGCTGATAATAAATTTGTGATACAAGGTGTAAATAATTTTAATGCATCTCAAGAATTTAATCTAGGACTAATTGTTAATGAAGCAGGAAATATAAAAATTGAATTAGATGCTTTAAGAAATGTTGAAACCAATCTTAATCTCTTTATCAAAGATAATTTAACAGGCGAAACGCATAAAATTAATGACAAAGCTTTTGAAATGTATTTAGAACCAGGAGAGTACAATGAAAGATTTAAGTTAGTCTTCCAATCAGAAATCTTATCTGTTAATGATAATCATAATGAAGATGATAATATTATTTATTACGATTCAATAACAAAACAAATAAAAGTTATAAGTGTTGATGAGCTAAGTATATTGGATGCAACACTATATAATATTATTGGTCAATCAATTACTGAATTGGTTTTTAGTTCTGATAAAATCTCTCAACCATTAAATGTAAATTCTGGCGTTTATATTGTTCAGTTAAATACGCCAAATGGATTTATTAATAGAAAATTGATTATTAATTGATTTAAAATTTTAAATTCGACAAAATGTTTATAACCTAGCCAAATTGTTAATAAGTATGATATTTATGTAGGAAAAGTTCTAAAAATATGCATTTAAACGATAAAATAAAGCACTTTGTCGTAATTTTTGTATCAGCATTTAAGTTCAAAGTATTTTTATCACTCTTATTAAGCCCCAAACTAATTCCCTCTGCTTTATAAGAAAAATTAATTATCCATTTTAACTATTTTCAATAGTTATTCCCTCATTATTATTTTAAACACGGTTTTGTGTGTTTAGGTATTATTAATCCGTTGTGCTCCCTCACAATACTAAAAGCTATTTACATGTACTTTAAAAAAGACATTTAATAGAAAAATAATAATAACCCTAAACTAATAATTATGAAAACCCTAAAAATTACACTTATGTTAGCTGTATTTTGTTTAACTGTTTCTGGATCTAGTTTTAAGAATTCAAAAGAAGGAGTTAATGAAACTTTAAAAGAAATCAATGGTAATGAAATGCAATATGCAGGTCCTGTTTCTAAAGACAAGAACAAATTACCAGGTCAAGTATAAATTCAAGTAAATTTTGTTTAAGTAAAGCCTTTGTGAATTATTTCACAAAGGCTTTATTTTTAATAATTAATCTAAAGAAGGGTATAGTTTAATTTAATTCATTCTATAAAAAATTATACATTTGGGATATCATCTAAAAAACATCTGATTTGTATAAGTACTTGGTTGTTCTAATAATCCTTGTCAGCTCACAGCTTGTATTAGCCCAAAGAGATAATAAAATTTTGGACAGTATTTTTGAACTAAGAAAATTAGTAAATACTGATAACATTACAGTTGATAACAAAATAAAGTTTGCAAAAAGAGCATACGATTTATCAATACTAACAAAACTAGATTCTACAATATTAGAAAGTGGAAGAGATTTGTCTTATGCCTACGTTATTGGTAATGATTTTGAAAATTATCGTTTTTACAATCATAAAAACTTAAAACTAGCAACTAAACTTCAAGATACTTCAGCAATTGCAAATTTAAATGAGCATCTAGCATATTATCATTATAGTGTTTCAAAGAGCGATAGTGCTTACTATTATTATTACAATGCTCTTAAACTATACAATTATTTAAAAAATCCGTCGAAGCAAGTAGATATTCTTTATTCGATGGCAAATATGCAAGAAACGGAAAAGGACTATGCAGGAAGCGAAAAAAATGCTGTACAGGCTTTAAAATTGCTTAATGAACTTCCAGAAACTAATGATAACCTCATAATGTCGCGTGCATTGAATAACCTGCTAGCACTTATTTCTGAACGTCTTGAAAGAAGAGAAGAAGCCATAGAATATTACAATAAAACCATAGAAATCTCAAAAAAAATTGATAACTCAAGGTATTATTATTTAAACTCAATTAACAATTTGGCATTTACCTACGAAGGTCAAGGAGAATTACAAAGAGCATTAAATATATATAATGAAATAGCGGAAGAACCAAAATTACTAGAAATAGACCCAGAGCTATATGTAATTGCAATTGGAAATGTGGCACGTGTAAAATTTATGCTCGATAAAAATAACGCTTCAGAATCAAAAAAAATGCTATTCAATGCGCTTCAAATTACTGAATCTAATGGCGATGATTTAAACAAAATGGGGATATATGGTTTTTTGGCAGATATATATAATAAAACCAATCAAAAAGATTCAGCACTATATTTTTCGAGAAAAACCTATAATCTTGCAACGCAATTAAACTCAAATATTGAAAAATTACAATCTCTCAAATTGTTAGGTCAGCTAGAGTCTGGTTCAAAAGGAATAGAATACTTTAACGAGCATATTAGGCTTAGCGATAGCCTACTCAAAAATGAGCGCCAAGCAAGAGATAAATTTACGAGAATAGAATTTGAAACCGATCAAATAATAGCCGAAAAAGAACAAATTTCAAAAGAACGACTCATTTTTCTTTTGTCATCAATTGGAATTTTAATAGGTGCTATTTTAATCTATATCATTATTAGTCAACGAGCCAAAAACAAACAATTACGTTTCAATCAAATGCAGCAGGAAGCCAATGAAGAAATTTATAATCTTATGATTGCTCAACAAGGCAAAATAGAAGAAGGTAGAGCCGTTGAAAAAAAGCGTATTTCAAAAGAACTTCATGATGGCATTTTAGGCAAATTGTTTGGGACACGCCTTAATTTAGACACGCTTAATTTATTGGCAACTCCTGAAGCCATTAAATCAAGGGAAAGATACATTAGTGGTCTTAAAAGCATCGAAGAAGAAATTAGAAAAATATCACACGATTTAAGTAATGATTTTGTCTCAGAATCTAATTTTGTAGACATCATTACAGCACTTATTGAAACGCAAACTCAAGCTTACAAATTAAAATATACTTTTGAAAATGACTCCTCAATCCATTGGGAAGAATTTCCAAATAAAACTAAAATTCACATTTACAGAATGTTGCAAGAAACCTTGCAGAATATTTATAAACACGCTAATGCTAATGAGGTAAAAATTAGTTTTAAACTAAAAAATAACGTAATTTTAATGTCCATTGAAGACGATGGTGAAGGCTTTAACGTAAATAAAGCCAGAAAAGGGATTGGGCTTAAAAATATTGACTCAAGAGTAAACGAAATTGGTGGTATTGCAAAGGTTTTTTCAGAAATTAATAAAGGAACAAAATTTGAAATCAGTATTCCAACAGTTAATAAATAATGACACAAGATTATAAAATACTAATGGTTGATGATCACCCAATGATTATTGAAGGGTATCAAAACACATTATTGGCAACAAAAAAAGAAAACCAGAACCTTACTATTGATATTGCTCATGATTGTGATAAGGCCTTTCAGCTCATTGAAAAGGCTTCCTTAAACCAAGAAAGTCTTTATGATATTTGTTTTTTTGATATTAGCTTGCCAACTTCAAAAGATGGATCAATAACATCAGGGGAAGATCTAGCAAAACTAGCCAGGGACTATTTACCTAATGCAAAAGTGGTTATTCTAACCATGTTTAATGAATCGTTTAGAATTTTAAATATCATTAAAGAGATAAACCCTGAAGGTTTACTTATTAAAAGTGATTTAACTTCTAGTGAACTTGCCGAAGCTTTTCAGCATATTTTGGCAGACCCTCCTTATTACAGCAGCACAGTAAATAACTTTTTAAAAACTATTGCAAGCAATGATATATTTTTAGATGAAGTTAATAGAAAAATTTTACACCTATTATCTCAAGGTATCAAAACCAGAAGCCTTAGAGACTACATAAACCTTTCTATGAGCGCCATAGAAAAAAGAAAAAAACAAATGAAGGAATTATTTTTGGTTGAAGATGGCAAGGATGAAACACTTCTTAATGAAGCTCGAAAAAAAGGGTTTCTCTAAAAAAATCTCATTTTTTTCACTTCAAAAAAAAATCTATTTTAATAAGTAAACATTAAGAACTACGGTTTTTCCGTAAAAAATGTGTGGTTTTTCCGTAACAAAAAGTGAATTCAATAAACTAAATTTGAATTATAACTCAGTTATTTTTAATCCCTCTTAACTAGTTTGTTGAATTAATAGCAATTAAGAACAGGCCTTATACAAAGCGAGCGCAGACGCCGAGTATGGGGCTTCTTCTTTAAAAGATAGCTTGCCTAAACTCCCAAACTTTTGCTATAAATAAACCTAGATAAATAATAGCCACAATAAACTTTATAAATGTTGAGGTTAAAAACCCAAGAAAAGAACCAAAGGCAGCTTTTATGGCTGTTTTAGAATCACTCTTATTAATAAGTTCTCCAATTAAAGCACCGACAAAAGGACCAATAATAATCCCAAAAGGAATTGGAGACAACAACCCTACAATTAACCCTAAAGAGGTTCCAATCATACCATACTTACTTCCGCCAAACCGTTTGGTGCCAATGGCAGGAATAATATAATCCAGAAACCAAATAAATATTGCAAATACAAGAGTTATAATCAAGAATGTCCAATTCATTGGTATGGAATCTGTAAGATGTAAAATTAAAAGTCCAACCCAACTAGTAAGTGGTCCTGGCAAAACAGGTAAGAAGCTGCCAATAATACCCAAAACAATAAAAATTGAAGCAGCAAAAACTAAAAGTATATCCATTAATATTTTTCTGTATGACGCTTTAAAAACAACTTTGTTACAAAATTTACAACTAAAAAATTAGTTCAAACTAAAATTTTAGTTATATTTGTTTTAAGTTCAACTAAAAAATTAGTTTAAAAATTTTAAAAATGAAACAACTAACAAAAGCCGAAGAAGATATCATGCAAATTTTGTGGCAGCTTAAAAAAGCCAATGTAAAGGCTATTATTAACGAATTGCCTAAACCAAAACCAGCTTATAATACAGTGTCTACCATTGTAAGAATTTTGGAAAGCAAAGGTTTTGTAGATTATGAAAAACAAGGCAAAGGACACATCTATTTTCCACTGGTTGCAAAGCAAGATTACAGCAACCAATCTATAAATAAATTGGTAGATAACTACTTCCAAGGATCGTTTAAAAGTATGGTGTCCTTTTTTGTAAAAAAGAATGATATAGACATTAACGATATGGAAGCACTGTTAAAGGAGATTAATAAAAAGGACTAAATCATGCTACATTTTATCTTACAAACCATCGCATTTCAGTTGTTCTTTTTAATCATATACGATGCATTTTTAAAGAAAGAAACATTTTTTAACTGGAATAGAGCCTATTTATTGGTTACAGCAATTTTATCTGTGTTGTTGCCATTCATAAAAATACAAAGCTTTAAAAATGTTGTGCCAAAAGAATTTGTTGTGGCTATGCCAGAAGTTATTATAGGTAATGCTCAAGGAATTAACACCAAACAAGCGGTTGAAATTATTGCAACAGAATCTTCAAAATTTCAATGGTCTTGGGAATTTGTCTTTTATATAGGAGCTTCAACTGCACTCATTATTTTTATGGTAAAACTCTTTAAAATAGCCACTTTAATTTATAAAAACCCTAAGTATTGGAGTAATAATCTTCGCATTGTAACCTTGCTCAAAAGCAACCTTGCATTTTCGTTTTTTTATTATGTGTTTTTAGGTGAGCAAATAAAAGAAGCAGACAAGCCTGCCATTTTAAAACACGAAGCAGTACACGTCAACCAAAAGCATACATTGGACTTATTGTTTTTTGAACTGTTCAGAATCGTATTTTGGTTCAATCCGTTAATCTACATGTATCAAAACAGAATAGCATCCTTACATGAATTTATTGCTGATGCTGAGGCTGTAAAATCACAAGGTAAAAATGAATACTATCAGGATTTATTAAGTCAAATTTTCGAAACCAAAAACGTATCGTTCATCAATGCGTTTTACAAAAAATCATTAATCAAAAAACGAATTGTTATGTTAACTAAAGCAAAATCAAAACAAGTGCAGTTAATCAAATACGCATTACTAATTCCTTTGGTGTTTGGGATGTTGTTATATACATCGTCGTATGCGCAAGATTCAACTTCTAAAGGGGAAGAAATCACTCAAGAAATGACAGATGAGGAATTGGAAAACATGTATTATCAACAATTAGTAGAAATAAAAAACAAGAATTTAAGCCTTTATCCTTATGGTACAAATTTCATTACTAAAAAAGATAATTATATTGTTACCAGGCAAGAACATTTTAAAGCTAGAGCCTTTTTTAGGTTTTTAAAGGAAAATAGAATTAAACAGCTAAAGGAGGATGGAATTTATGAGGAAGAAGATTCTTTAGCTTACATTACATTATTAAATAAATATAAATCATATGCAGACTATTTAGCATACAAAAAAACTGATGAAGCCAAACGTGCTTGGGATAACCAAACAAGAGAAGGAGTACTTAGATTGGTTGTAGATGATATAGGAAATTTTACAGACCAAGAGAAAGCCCTATTTGATAAGAAAATGAAAATGATTGATGATGACGAATACTTTAAAAAACTTTTAATAGTTTCTGTAGATGGGAGAGCTAAAACTCTCATAAAAAGTGAACCGAAAACTAATGGTTTCAACAAAAAGCAAGGGGAACAAATCACTGAAGTAAAAGAAACTCAAACCCAAAATCCAATAGAAGTTCCATTTGCGACTATTGAAGAAATTCCAATGTTATCAACTTGTATTAGTAAGGTAGCTCAAGATGAAAGAAAAGATTGTGTGACAAAAGAAATTTCTAAACATGTTCAGGATAACTTTAATGTAAAACTAGCAGGAAAATTAGGACTTTCCGGCAAACAACGGATTTCAGTAATTTTTAAAATAGACACCAATGGTAATGTTTTCGGAGTACGTTCTAGAGCACCTCATCCAGATTTAGAAGCCGAAGCCATAAGAGTAATCAATACCTTACCACAATTTACACCTGGAAAACAAAATGGAGAAAAAGTGATAGTACCTTACTCCTTACCAATCATATTTGAAGTGAAAGATGAAACGGATAAGAAAGGTAACGAAATCCCAAAAGATAAATCAGAAACTCTAAAGGTAATTGAAAAACAAGATTTATCTGATTTAGTTGAAGTCCCTTTTGCAACCATTGATGAAGTCCCTGTTTATCCTGGATGTGAAAACATAACTGATATTGAAGAACAAAGAAAGTGTATGGCTGATAAGATTAGTGAATTTGTACAAAAAAACTTTAATACAGATTTAGCAAAACAAAAAGAACTCTCAGGAAGACAACGCATCAATGTTGTATTTAAAATAGACACCTTAGGAAACATTACTGGGATACGCTCAAGAGCAGCACATCCAAATTTAAAAACTGAAGCAGAACGAGTTATTGGTTTGCTTCCAAAAATGCAACCTGGAAAACACAAAGGTGAAAAAGTAATTGTACCTTATTCATTGCCAATTATTTTTGAGGTTGCTGAAAAAGCAAATAAAACTGAAGAAAATAAAAAAGCTGATGATGGTAAAATAGAAGAGAAAATAGAGGAACTTAAAAATCTAACAATATCTGAAATAAATGAAAATGGGCTGCCTTTTGCAATCGTTGACAAAGTACCAATGTTTCCCGAATGCCAATCATTATCAACTCAAGATGAACAGAAAAAATGTGTTTCAGATGAAATAATAAAAATTGTTCAGAAAAATTTTAACACAGATCTAGCATCTAAGCTTAACTTAAAAGGTCAACAACGTATTATGATTGTTTTCATAATAAACGAAAATGGTACGGCTTTGGTAGATAAAGTAAGAGCACCACACCCTGAATTAGAATCAGAAGCAAAGAGGGTTATTGAGTTGCTACCAAAATTTACTCCTGGAGAGCATAAAGGCAAAAAAGTTAACGTATCTTATTCGCTTCCAATTACGTTTATGGTAAAATGAGAAAACTTATAATTTTATTTTCTATAGTCATATTAAAAGCCGAGGCACAAACTTCGGCTTTACAACTTGCAGATAGTTTGTATTTACATGGCAACTATACCAAAGCCATTGAGGCCTATAAAGCACATAGTAATCAAGAAGACGTCTATCAAAACATAGCAAAAGCTTATATAGCCTTAGGCAATTATGATGAGGCTTTGCTTAATTACGAAAACAGCCTAAAAGCAAACCCAAAAGATGCTTTGGTGCTATTTGATTATGGCAAATTATTAGCAAGGGTTAAAAAATACAAGCAAGCCTTAGAGGTGTTTTATCAGCTTATCGATATCGATTACAAAAACCCAAATTACCATTACGAAAGTGGTTTGGTATTACAACAATTAGGTGACTCCACAGATCAAAACAGGTTTCGTAATGCTTATGACCTGGACAACACACATCAAAAAGCCATCTTTCAAATTGCCAAGTTTCATTTAATAAAACGACACCATGCTGTAGTTGATAAATATGTGGACATTGGTTTGAATTCGTATGAAAACAACAAAGAACTCATAAGCCTGAAAGCGCAAAATTTCTATTGGAAAGAAGATTATGAAAGCGCTGCCAAATGGTTTGAAAAATTGATTGAACTAAACGAATCATCACAATTTATACATGAAAAACTTAGTTTTTGTTATTCAGAAATACATGAGGTAGAAAAAGCTATTGAGCAACAGCTTTTAGCTTTAAAATACGAACCGAAAAACCCAAAAAATTTATTTATTTTAGGTCAGTTATACGAACGTGTTAGTGATTATGAAAATGTAGTTAAATATTATAAAGAATCCATTGAAATACAAGACATTCCTTTAGACCATGAGTATATCAAACTAGCAACAGCTTACAATTTAATAGACAAACAAAAGGAAGCTATTGATGCTTTTAAGAGAGCCATTGATGAAAACCCTAACAATCACCAAGCACAATTTTTCTTAGTACTCACTTTAGATAGTTATTATAAAGACATTGATGCACGCATCAAGCTTTTTGAAAATTATAAAGATAAATTTCCTGAAAGCATTTTTATTTCATTCGCAGAGCGAAAACTTAAAGAGCTCAAAGAAGAAAAGCATATGAAATCGGATTAATTGTATTCAACCAAAAAAATCGTACTTTTCCACTTCAGTTTTTAACCATGAAACAGTTTACGGTTTTTGTCCTAATACTTTGTACATTCTCTTGCGATTATTTCGATAAGAAAAAAGTGAATTCCCATGATATTGTCAATGAAGAATTGCAAACATTCAATTGGAATGAAGTGGACCAATATCCAAGTTTTAAAACATGCGAATCTTCAAACTCAAAGCAAGAAAGTAAACAATGTTTTGAAACCACATTAATTACTCATATTACCAATAAATTAAGTGATGAAGTTGTTGTGGTTACTGAAAATGTTGAAGATACAGTAGTCATCAAATTTCATATTTCTGAAACAGGAAGCTTAAGTGTTTTAGACATAAAAAGCAAAGAAACGACCAAAGAACAAATCCCAAATTTAGATTCGCTTTTACTTAAAAGTTTAGACAGTTTGCCAAAAATATTTCCAGCAATAAAACGAGGTCAGCTAGTAAAAACTGAGTTTACCTTGCCAATTGTTATTAAAGTGAGCTAAAATCGGATAGCGAGTTTATTCATCAACCGTAAGGTTTCAACATACAACCAAACAAGTGACACTAAAAGTCCCCAAGTTGCTATCCATTCTTTTTGCTTTGGTGCTTTGTTTTTATGGCGTTCTATATAAGCAAAATCTAGAAGTAATGTGAAGGCGGCTACAATAGCTGCAATAACATTAAATACTATGGCTATCCACGACGTTCCCCAAAGAAAGGATTTAATACCAAAAAAACCCAATATCCATGAAATAATGTACACCAAAAATATACTGGCTGCAGCAGTAATAATAACGCTTCTAAGCTTTTTAGTAACAACAATAATTCGGGTTTGGTATAAGATTAAAATAGTAAAAAAAGTCACAATGGTTACACCTATAGCTTGATATGGTAGCTCAGGGAATTTAGCTCGTATATAAGCACTAAAACCACCTAAAAAACAACCTTTGGCAATACAGTAAAGTGGTACTAAAAATGCAGCCCAATTTTGCCTAACGGAAATTACTATACTTATCACAATAGAAGCTAACATACCAGCAAGCGTGAACCATCTTACGTTGGTGCCTGCACTATGAAGTTGCCAAACATATACTGTGATGGCTGCAATTACTACAATACAAAAAAAGGACTTAGTAAGAATTCCTAAAACAGACATTGTTTTAGAGGAAGATGATTTATCCCTCCAAAAATAATCTGCGAATGCTGGATTAGAGGTTTTAAAATTACTTAATCTGCTCATAGTTTAAATTTGTAGCCAATGGCAAAACTTGTTGAAAAATTACCTTCGTTTTCTAGTAACAATGCAAATAGTTCATTGTAAGTAATACTTAAAAAACTAGTTTCCGAAAGCTTAATATCTGCTCCTACTCCAAAAGTAAAAGGTGCTTCAAAGCCGTTTTCTTTGATGTGGCCCATTTCAAATTGATCTTGATTATTTACAATTACGCCTTCTGTTTTAGTAAAAACATATTGAGCTAAATCCAGACTTGCATAAAAATTAAAAGCTTCTTTATTGATAATTCTAAACCTATAACCAACAATAAATTGAGTAGCCGAATAATCAAATTTATCTGTTGCAACAACTTGTTTCCCTTGAAAATAAATGGAATGTCTTGGTAAAGAGATGGCCTCCGAAAACTCAAATTCTGCACCAAAAACAGGATTACTTACATTGTCTGGATTATTAACAAAAGGACTATTTGTTACACCTCCAATAACACTAAAACGTGTTAGTAGTTTTGCATTTGTACTTGTTATATAATCTGGATCTACAGAAGCATTATAGGCTTCAATATAATCTCGTAAGCTCTCTAAAGTCAGCTTTACTTTTGAAGCACTTGAAGACGCTTCAGGTGTAATACCTTCTAAAATAGTTTTGTATTCTTCTTTGTATTTTTTGTTGCTGTCCTTGGTATTGGTAAGCTCAACAATAGCATCACCTTTTTTTGCAAAATAACGATACTTTCCGTCAATAATATTCCATAGCAAATCAATGGTTCCAGTAACTTCTGTTTTAAGCTCGTAAGATGTACCATTAACAATATAAGTTTCTTGAGAAAAGCTTGTAAATGTTATAAAGCAGAGAGCTAAACTTAAAATGTAGTTTTTCATAATTCCTATAATTTGGGCACTTAGGTAAAGCTATAAAAAATAAATGACACCACCTTATTTTTTAAAACTTCTGCCTTTCCACTTGTAATTAAAAAACATAGAATAACAAGTCACTGCAACGACAAATAAAGGATAAATCAAACTGTTTAAAGGATAGCAAATTAAACTAGGATTTTGATTGAAAAAGTATGATGATTTATAAATAAATAGAAAGTCAATGCAAAACTTAATAACAAATAAAACACTTAAAAATTGCCATGAGATTAAACCTAAAATTGAAAAAACAAAACAAACAACTAGTGATGCATTCATCAATAAAACAATAAGAGCAAGCATTTTACTAAACAAGTTGTTGTATGCTGAGGTTTTTGAAGCCCAACGAACACGTTGATTAAAAAGAGCCTTTAGTGTCCTTTCAGGTTTGGTGTGAACAATGGCGTTTTTTGATTTTAAAAAATGAATGTCTTTCGGATAATTTTCAACTACCTTCTCCATAAAAAATAAATCGTCGCCACTTGCAATGTTCGTGTTGCCTTTAAATCCACTAAGTTCTTTAAAAACATTTTTGTTATAACATAAATTGGCTCCATTGCACAAAAACGGATTGCCAATACCAAAACCTCCAACAGTTGCTGTTTGTAAACTTAAAAAATCATGCAGCTGAAAATGATCAAGAATTGAGTTTGAAGTTCTGTAACCAACTGGAGCAACAATCAGTTTTGGAGCATTATGCTGAATCAAGGCGTCAAAACTTTGTAGCCATAATTCTGGAACAACACAATCGGCATCAGTAGTTACAATCCATTCAAAATTGGAATGAGAAATAGCTGTTGTAATAGCATCTTTTTTTGGCGAATGGCTTTGCCTTTTGTTTTTTAGGATGTGTATGTTCAGCTTGTTTTGCGGATTCTTTTCTATAAAAGATTGAATAATCTCAACTGAATAATCTTCAGAATCATCATCAACCATAATAATTTCAAATAATTCTTTTGGGTAATTTAAAGCTATAATAGATTGTAACAACGCCTCTAAATGATTGGCTTCATTCCTGAAAGGAACAATAATTGAAAACCTTGAAACAGGATTTCCAGATTTTAATTTAAAAGCTTTTACTTTACTATAAGCAATGTATAAAACACTTATAAAAATGACGTAAATGGCTGTTATGATAATGAATAAAATTGTCATTCTGAATCCAATTTTCTAGCAGAACGCATTAAGTTGCTCGCGTTAAAACGTAGCACGAAAAAGCTTCCAATGATACTTGGAATTACAAAATTCAGAATCCACATTAAGGTAATGATGCTTAGCACAGTTAAATCGTTAACACCAACAATTTCAAAAATATACAGAGCAACACTTCCTTTTACAACCACATCAAAAATAAAAACAGATGGAATAATTGAAGCTACCAAATACATGGTTGTGATTACAACCATGGCATTAAAATAATAAACATCTACACCAAACAGATTTAACAAAAAGTAGAATTGAAACGAAAAAATAAAGTATCTAATTACAGAATAAACAGCATTTTTGGGATGTGTTTTTCTAGAAATACCTTTGATAAAACCGATTACTTTTTTAAGTGAAAATCCTTTAACTGTAAAGGTATTTTGTTTTGCGCCAAAAATTGTAAAAGATAATACTACAGCAAGAATGATTACAAATCGTCCTAATTTGTAATACGAAATGTCTGGATTATAAGTGTATATAAAAAAGCCTAAACCAATTACACCAAATAGAGTTGTTACGCTCATTTGCATCATGTGGCTCAGTAAGTTCAGCAGCATGACCTTAGGTCGTTTTGATGCTTTATAATAGATGGCTTTTGCTGCATAATCACCTATTCGGTTTGGTGTAAAAAGTGACGCTGTTAAAGCAGCTAATAATTGTTTAGCAGCATCAGAAAATGAAATATCATCAACAATTTTTACTAAATTCTGCCATTTTAAAATTTCAAAAAACCAATTGAAAAAGGTCAGAATCAACAAAAACAGAACGTTTTTTAATGAAAAAACATCGTTTTTGGTTAAAAAATCAACAAAAACACTAAAATTTAAATGTTCGTTTGTCGTTAGTCTATTATGGATAAAATAAAAAGCGCCAATTACTATGCTTAACTTAATAAGCATAAAAAACAATTGTTTAGTTTTGTATGAGAGTCCACCAACCATATATCAGAAAAACCTAGTAATCACAAATTAAAACTATTATTGTAAAATGACCTCAATAAACAATAAATATCATAAATACTTAATTTGTTTTGCATTTATAAGCATCATGACGTTTAGTTATGGACAACGAGATACAGAAAGATTTAGAATGCAATTTGCACTTGGAGTTAATAACCCAATTGATAATGGTGAAAATGATGGTTATTTTAGTAAGACACTAAACTTGCCAACTGTAAATTTAGGCTTTCAATATATGTTTAAACCCAATTTAGGAGCAAAGTTAGATTTTGGTTTTAATAGATCAAAAAATGCAGATGGCTCTGAAGAGTTTAAGCTAAACTATTCACGAGTGAATGCACAAATTGTTTATGATTTTACAGATGTTTTAAATTTTTTGCCAGAACCAATGTCTATTCAAGCTCATGCTGGACCAGGAATGAGTTTCACCAAGCCTTTGGGCAATGACTCTGAGAATAAATACACGTATTTAAATGTTTTGTTAGGATTAGAACTTCAGTATAAAGTTTCTCGAACACTCTCCATTTTAGGAGATTTTGGTTATGCAAAAGCCTTATCAAGCAAAGACAAATATGATATAGAAATTGATGGTTTTTCTTTTAATGGTGATTTAGTTTATGCTACATTTGGACTTTCAGTAGCTATAAGCGGTTGCAGATATTGTAATTAATGGATAAAGAAAAAATTATTTTAGGCATCGATCCTGGAACCACAATTATGGGTTTTGGGCTCATTAGAGTGCGAAATAAAAAGATGGAGTTCATGCAACTTAATGAACTTGATCTTAAAAAATATAGTGATCACTACCTGAAACTCAAACTTATTTTTGAGCGTACTATTGAGCTTATCGATACACATCATCCAGATGAAATAGCCATTGAAGCACCTTTTTATGGTAAAAACGTGCAGAGCATGCTCAAACTTGGAAGAGCACAAGGTGTGGCTATGGCAGCAGGTTTGTCTAGACAAATTCCAATAACAGAATATTTACCCAAAAAAATCAAAATGGCAATTACAGGAAATGGTAATGCAAGTAAAGAGCAAGTAGCCAAAATGCTACAAAGTTTATTAGATCTTAAAACCTTACCAAAAAACCTAGATGCTACAGATGGATTAGCTGCTGCAGTGTGCCATTTTTACAACTCAGAAAAAGTAACCGTTGGAAAAAGTTATTCAGGTTGGGAAAGTTTTGTAAAACAGAATCAAGATAAGATAGGTTGATTTATTTTTCGTTTAGTTGTTAATTTGTCATTCCGCACTTGATGCGGAATCTATTTTTAATTTTTAGATGATTTACTTCAGATTTGTTTTTTTACTACTTTTTTGTTTTGAACTTTTTCAAACAAAATTTAAGTATAGACAAGATAAATTTATTTGGTTTTTCATTATACTAATATTTGGAGCTTTTGGATATTTCTATTATTTAGCAGTTAAAAGAAGGTTGATTGTTAAAAGAAAATTTAATCCTGATTTTAAAATAATCAATCATAAATCGTAAGTCATCGCAGGAATCTACATTCACATACCATTTTGCAAACAAGCTTGTCATTACTGTGATTTTCATTTTTCGACGTCATTAAAGAAGAAAGATGAGTTGCTTAACGCATTAGCAAAAGAACTTCAGCTCAGAAAAAATGAGCTTCAAAACCAAACCGTTGAAACCATATATTTTGGTGGAGGCACACCAAGTTTATTGACGATTGACGAATTACGATTGTTGATTGATGAAGTATACAATAATTACCATGTTTTTGAAAATCTAGAAATAACCCTTGAAGCTAATCCTGACGATTTATTGTCAGTTCGAGCGCAGTCGAGAACTATTTTTGAAGACTACAAAGCTATAGGAATCAACAGATTGAGCATTGGAATTCAATCGTTTTTTGAAGACGATTTACAAAGTATGAATCGTGCACATTCAGCTGAAGAAGCAAAGAAATGCTTAGAATTAGCGACTAAACAGTTTGACAACATTACTATCGATTTAATTTACGGCATTCCAAACATGAGCCTTGAAAAATGGAATGAAAATTTGCAAATGACTTTTAACTTTGGTGTTGATCACATTTCAAGTTATGCCTTAACGGTTGAACCTAAAACAGCTTTAGATAGTTTTATTAAGAAAGGGACTTATCCTCCAATTGATGAAGATTTAACCTTGCAACATTTTAATCATTTAATCACTGAAACAGAAAAGCAAGGTTTTATCCATTATGAGATTTCCAACTTTGGAAAACCGGATTATTTTTCAAAACACAATACAAGTTATTGGCAAGGGAAATCTTATCTAGGCATTGGTCCTTCTGCACATTCTTTTAATGGGAAAGAAAGAAGCTGGAATGTTGCAAATAACACCAAGTATATACAAGCAATTCAGCAAAGCACGTTGCCTTCAACAATTGAAACACTTTCAGAAAAAGATCGATTTAATGAATATGTCATGACAGGATTACGAACCATTTGGGGAATTTCATTAGATAAAATTGAAAACGATTTTGGAGTTAGTTTCAATAAGCATTTACAAGAAAGTTCCGAGAAATTTGTACAACAAGGTTTCTTAACATTGGCAAGTTGTCACACTGAGCGTAGTCGAAGTGTGCTTAAAGCAACTCAAAAAGGTAAGTTTTTAATAGACGGAATAGCTTCGGATTTATTTATGATTTGATTATATTTGAGACATGCTCGCAACCATACAGTACAATTCACAAAAATTAAAAATAGATTTATCAAAACCATTGGATATTTCAATGCCATTGAGAGCATCCAAAAAAAATGTCAATGCTTGGTACATTGATGAACCAACCATAGAGCCTGTGGTTCTTGATGGCTGGACAGCTTCAGTTGAAGAAGGAGCGTCCATTAATTTTAATAATATTACATTTAATCCACATGCTCATGGTACTCATACAGAATGCGTTGGACATATTACCAAAAAAGTTCATAGCATCAACAAAAATTTAAAACAATTTTTCTTTTTAGCTGAAGTGATTACAGTTGCTCCTGAGAATTATAATGAAGACTATATTATTTCAAAAAAACAACTACAGTTTGCGCTCGGGAATAAAAAAAGAGAGGCGTTAGTAATAAGAACAATGCCAAATACAAGAGAGAAGCTATCACATCAATATTCCAATACCAATTGGCCCTATTTCCAAAAAGATGCGATGGAATATTTGGTCAAAAAAGGAATAAAACATTTGTTAATTGATTTGCCAAGTATTGATAGAGAGAAAGATGAAGGAGAATTACTCTGCCATAATACCTTTTGGAACACCAAAGGGAAACTAAGAATGGATGCGACCATTACAGAACTGATTTATTTAGAAAACAAAATTGAGGATGGTAAGTACTTTTTAAATTTACAAATTGCACCTTTTGAAAATGATGCTTCGCCAAGCAAACCTATTTTATATAAAATTGAAGACTGATGCACATCGATCAAGTACGAGAATATTGCCTCTCTAAAAAGGCTGCAACAGAAAGTTTTCCGTTCGATGAAAACACACTTGTATTTAAGGTAATGAACAAAATGTTTTTAATGGCACCATTGGATAAATGGGATAAAGGCGAAGCTTCAGTAACTGTGAAATGTGATCCAGATTATACGATAGAATTAAGAGACCAATATGAAAGTGTTTACGCTGGCCCTTACGTAAGTAATAAACATTGGAATACCTTGGCGCTTTATAAAAATGAATTACCTCCAAAGTTGGTATTGCAACTCATAGACCATAGCTATGATATGGTTGTAAAAGGAATGACAAAAAAAATGAGGAATGAATTAGAAGCTCTTTAAAGACGTATAAAAACCTTTAAGTTGTATAATTGCATCATCAAAAAACAATCATGAGTATAGAACGAGAACTACAAAAAAGAAGTCATTATAAGTGTGAATTATGTGGTAATGAAGAACAACTTCAAGTTTATGTTGTACCACCTTCAAAAAATGAAGATTTAGACCATGCCTTAATTGCTTGTGCCACTTGTGTCAATCAAATTGAAGATCCAGAAGCAGTTGATGCAAATCATTGGAGATGCTTAAATGATAGTATGTGGAGTGAGCATAAACCAGTTCAAGTAATGGCTTGGAGAATGCTTACAAGATTAAAAGCAGAAGGTTGGCCTCAAGATTTATTGGACATGATGTATCTTGATGAAGAAACCTTAGAATTTGCAAAAGCAACAGGCGAAGGAGTAGATGACTCCAATAAAATTGTGCATCGTGATGTTAATGGAGTCATTTTGGAAGCTGGAGATTCTGTTGTACTCATTAAAGACCTTAAAGTAAAAGGATCAAGTATGGTTGCAAAGCAAGGAACAGCTGTGAGACGTATTTCGTTAGACCACAATAATCCAGAATATATTGAAGGTAAAGTTGATGGTCAGCATATTGTTATCATTACACAATACGTCAAAAAAATCTAATTTATGGAGTCTTTAATTTTCGATATTCTGAAGGCGCCAAATGCTTGACAGCTTTAAACTGTCTGTTAAAATTTGAGATATTGTTGAATCCAGATTTTTCAGCTACTTCAGCAATTGACAACGCTTCTTTTGAGAGCAATAATTTACAAGCATGTTCAGTACGTAATTCGTTTAAGAATCTAAAATAGGATTTATTAGTGCGCTTTTTGAAATATTTACAAAACGCATTTTTGGTCATCACTGCTACTTTTGAAATAGCATCAAGACTAATAGGTTTATTAAAATGATGCATGGTATAATCCATAACATCTCGCATTCGTTTCCCTTCACTATCAGTATACTTCTTGTCATAGATAAAAGACGATAATGGCTGCGACTTAGCTCTAGATAATATTTTTAAAATCTCTAATAGAATAATAAACCTTTGAAACTTGCTTGCTCCATTTAATTGCGCAAACTTATATTCAAGTTTGTTTGATTTTATAGACACCTTAAAACCATAGTTCACTTTTTTAAAAAATGTTCTAAGCTCCCTGAGTTCTTCCAAATCAAAAAATGAGCTGCCAAAAGCAGAGACTGAAAAAAAAAGAGTCAACATAACAGATGTTTTATTTGAAGAAGTATCACTTTTAAAAACATGAGGTAAATTACTCCCAATGGCTATTACGTCTCCTTTTTTATAATAGTTAATTGTGTCGCCAACAATTAAAGTGCCTTCACCTTTATCAATAAAACTTACCTGAATTTCTTCATGTTGGTGAAACTTATCATAAAATTTCAATTCCTTGTCTTCCTGATAAACCAAAGCGTCATGTTCAGGTTTAGGAATTTTAAAAGGGAGCACTTTCATTTTATATCACCTCTAATTTAATGTTAAAAAATACGCAAATAATATTCAAATATACAATATCATAAATTAAACAGGATAATATAGTACATATATTGGATAAAAAGACATTATTTATTGACCATAAGCTGTGCTAATTTTGTATAACATTAATTTAATTACAATGAGTTTAAAATGGAATGGCGTTATGCCAGCTGTGTTTACATGGTTGAAAGAGTCAAAATCTGGCGCTCTTGAAATTGACTTTGATGCAACACAAAAACAAGCTGCAGGTATTTTAAAAGTTCAAGGAAAGGGAGGAAGCAGAATGAACGGACTTGTTGGTTCTGGAACACTTGGCGAGAATAGCTATTTGAGCACAAAGCAGCGTCTTTCCTTACTTAAATCTCTTTCTGAGGTTGCTAAAGATTATAATGTACCTTTAATAAGTGGTGCAGCAGCAGAAACTAAAGAAGAACTTGCCAAAATCGTTGAAGGACTTGCAATAGCTGGTGTAGACACCGTAATGGTTATGCCGCCAAAAACTAAAGCTGTTCCTTCTAATGAAGAAATGTATTCGTACTATGAGCTTGCAGAATCCACTGCAAGAGGTGCAGGTGTATCAGTAATGCCTTATAACAATCCTGATGCAGCTGGTTATCATGCGCTTTCAACAGAGCTTCTTCTAAAACTTGCTCAACTACCCAATATAAGTGCCCTTAAAATATCTACAATTGATGTTTCAATTATTGAAACGATGATGTTGGCAAACAAAGATTTAAAAATTTTGGCAGGTGTTGATACTGTAACGGTACATGCAGGACTTGCTGGTGCATGTGGTGGAATTACAGGAGTTGGTTGTATTTTTCCAAAAGCTAGTGTTAGCATGCAGGAATATGTTTCAAACGGACAATGGGCCGAAGCAAATAAAATTTCTCAGGCATTGAATTCCATCTCGTATTTAGATGCTCAGCCACTACTTATGGAATATCTTAAGCTTGCTATGGGAATTCATCATAATGATGTTGCTGGAGGACTTCGTACCTTTGGTAAGAAATTAACTCAATACGAAATTGATGATGTCCGAGCAAGATATATTCTGGCAAAAGAAAGACTTGAAGTTCTGGATTTAATAGGTTAAGTCTTTTAAATATTAAAAAAAGAGAAAGATTCGTTTTTATAGAAGGTACAATAAAACATTTAAAAAATAAGTGAAGATGATTACAGGAAAAAATTATATTGGAAATACACTTTCAGCCAAAGGCAATAAAACCTACAAAACATTCAATCCTCAATTAAATATTGAGAACGAACATACATTCTCTGAAGCAACTTCAGATGAAATAAACGAAGCAGTTGAATTGGCTGCAAAAGCATTTAAGAGTTTTAGAAGTACTTCTGGAAAGCAAAAAGCAGATTTTCTGAATGCAATTGCCGATGAAATTTTGGCACTTGATGACGAACTTATAAACGTGTATTGTTCAGAATCTGGATTGCCAGAAGGAAGAGCAAAAGGAGAACGAGGACGAACCGTATATCAATTACGCACATTTGCCGATTTAGTCACAGATGGTTCTTGGGTTGAAGCTGCCATAGATACTGCAATTCCTGATAGAGAACCATTACCGAAATCTGATATTCGTAAAATGAATATTCCTTTAGGTCCAATTGTGGTTTTTGGAGCGAGTAATTTCCCATTAGCATATTCAACAGCAGGAGGAGATACTGCAGCAGCTTTGGCAGCAGGTTGTCCAGTCATTGTAAAATCGCATCCAATGCATGCTGGAACAGGTGAATTAGTGGCTTCAGCCATTATAAAAGCTGCAAATAAGACAAACATGCCAAATGGTGTGTTTTCAAATTTAAACAGCTCAGGTATTGAAGTTGGTGTGCAATTGGTTAAACATCCAGAGATGAAAGCAGTTGGTTTTACAGGAAGTATTCGTGGTGGACGTGCTTTGTTTGATTTAGCAGCACAACGTGAAGAACCAATTCCAGTTTTTGCTGAAATGGGAAGTATAAATCCAGTCATAATGCTGCCAAATGCATTAAAAAACAGAAGCGAATCTTTGGCTAAAACCTATGCAGGCTCTATCACACTTGGTACAGGACAATTTTGTACAAATCCAGGTTTAATTATTGGGATTAAAGGATATGATTTAACAAACTTTATCTCAACCTTAGCTAATGAAATCGTAAAAATAGAACCATCATGTATGTTGCACCCAAATATTTATGGTGCTTATGAAAGCAATAAGGCAAAAGCTTTGGCTCAACCTGAATTAAGTGTTGTCGCAAATTACGATACAGATGTAAAAGAAAATTATGCTAGACAAGTCATTACTACTGTAGAAGGCAAAACTTTTTTAGCCAACACAACACTCCATCAAGAAGTTTTTGGACCTTTCTCAATGGTGGTTCAATGTGAAAATATTGAGCAAATGGAGACCATAATCAGTAACCTTGAAGGCCAACTTACAGGAACGTTAATAGCTGATGACGAAGCAGAAAAGTATGCTAATATTATTTCAGCATTACAAAATAGAGTTGGTCGTATAATTTATAATGGTGTACCAACAGGCGTTGAGGTTTGTCCTTCTATGGTTCATGGTGGACCATATCCTGCGTCAACCGATAGTCGTTTTACAGCTGTTGGTATTAACTCCATAAAGCGTTGGGTGAGACCTTTCAGTTTTCAGGATTGGCCAAATAACTTGCTTCCAGATGAATTAAAAAACGAAAACCCTTTAGGAATCTCACGCAATGTAGATGGCAAGCTAACGAATCAAAAAATTTAATTAAAAACATTTTCATATGAAAAGCTTCAGACCCTTATTAGTTATTTTCTGTTTAGGACTACTGTCCTTTCAGCCACTTTCAGATTCTGATGAATTAAACGCTATTATTGCCAAATATGAGGCAGAAAGGGAATATGATTTTGATGGTTATGAATCTGTAGAAAACACTGCAAAATACTATCAAGCTGAAGCTGACTTTTCAGAGAAATTAAAAGCAGAATTAGAGCAAGTCTCAGAAGATGGCTTGTCTGAAACTGAAAAAATATCTAAGGAATTATTATTGTTCGTATTACAAGACAAAATAGATTCTAATACGTATAAAACGTACTTAAATACGATAACTAACGAATCTGCTTTCCATCTCAATTTAAGTAGAATGGGAAATAGAACATTCAATAATAAAAACCAAGTTATTGATTATTTAGAGCGACTAGACAATTTGCCAAAACGGATTGACTATAATCTCAATATATTAAGAGCTTCAATAAAGGAAGGCATGGCTCAGCCTCGAGCTGTCTTTAATAATTATGACGACACATATAACAAACACATCGTTTCAGATATTACTCAAAGTGAATTTTATAAACCTTTTTTAAATTTGCCAGAATCACTATCAGCAGCTGAAAAAGATTCTATTATTAAAGCTGCAAAAGTGAGTATTCAAAAAAATGTAGTTGATGAGTACAAAAAAATCAGAAGCTTTTTTCAATATGAATATTTTCCAAATACTAGAAAAGGTCTTGGCATTTCAACCACACCAAATGGAAAAGAGTTTTATCAAAACAGAATCAATTTTTTTACAACGAGTGATCAATATACTGCTGATGATATTCATCAAATTGGTTTAAATGAAGTCGCTCGCATCAAAGCTGAAATGCAAAAAATTATTGATGACTTAGGCTTTAAAGGTAGCTTTGCCGAATTTTTAGAGTTCCTCAGAACAGATGAGCAATTCTATCCAAAAACAGCAGATGAATTGCTAATGTTTGCTCGCGATATTGCAAAAAGAATTGACGCAGAATTGCCTAAATTTTTCAAGACTTTGCCAAGAAAACCTTATGGTGTGGTTCCAGTTCCTGCTGACCTTGCGCCTAATTATACAGGAGGACGATATTCAGGATCGCGTAGCGAAACAACAGCTGGATTTTATTGGGTAAACACCTATAATTTACCAAGTAGAACACTCTATACCATTCCTGCTTTAACAGCACACGAGGCAGTTCCTGGACATCATCTACAAATCTCTTTGAATAATGAATTGCCAGAAACTATTCCACAATTTAGAAGAAACCTATATCTGTCAGCCTATGGAGAAGGTTGGGGATTGTACTCAGAATATTTAGCTGAAGAAATGGGCATTTACACGACACCTTATGAAAAGTTCGGACAACTAACTTACGAAATGTGGCGAGCTTGTAGATTGGTGGTTGATACAGGCGTGCATGCAAAAGGGTGGACAAGACAACAAATGTTGGATTATATGGCCAAAAACACAGCCCTCTCCATTCATGAAGTAACCACTGAAACAGATCGCTATATATCTTGGCCAGGACAAGCATTGTCATATAAAATAGGAGAAATAAAAATAAGAGAACTTCGTAAAAAAGCTGAAGAAGCTTTAGGCAATAAATTCAATATTCGTGAATTTCATGAAGTGATTCTTGAAGAAGGAACCGTAACACTTTCTATTATGGAAAAACGAATGGATGCTTACATACAGAAAAAACTAAATGAGTAGATCAAAATTTGTTTGCATTGATGCTCACACTTGCGGAAATCCAGTTCGTGTGGTAACCGAAGGGCATCCAAATTTGGTTGGTGCAACCATGAGCGAAAAGCGCCAACATTTTTTAAAAGAATTCGATTGGATTCGTAAAGGACTCATGTTTGAACCTCGAGGTCACGACATGATGAGTGGTAGTTTTTTATTTCCACCTCACAATCCTGAAAACGATTTTGCCATTTTATTTATTGAAACCTCTGGCTGTTTGCCAATGTGTGGACATGGTACCATAGGCACGATTACTATAGCCATTGAAGAAGGTTTGGTAACTCCAAAAATTCCTGGAAAAATTAAAATGGAAGCACCTGCTGGCTTGGTCGAAATTGAGTATCAACAAACCAACGGAAAAGTAGATTGGGTAAAACTTACTAACGTAAAGAGTTATTTGGCTGCCGAAAATTTAACAGTTGAATGCCCTGAACTTGGCGAAATTAGTTTTGATGTAGCTTATGGTGGAAACTATTATGCTATTGTAGATCCTCAGCCAAATTTCTCTGGAGTTCATGACTTTTCAGCTTCAAAAATCATTCAGTATTCTCAAGTTGTGAGACAACGCATAAATGAGAAATATCCAAACCTATTTATTCATCCAGAAAATGAAACCATTCGTGACGTCACACACATGTTATGGACAGGAAACCCAATAGACCCAACATCATCTGGAAGAAATGCAGTTTTTTATGGAGATAAAGCTATTGATCGTTCGCCATGTGGCACTGGAACTTCCGCAAGATTAGCACAGCTATATACAAAAGGAAAACTAAAAGTAGGTGAACCATTTGTACACGAAAGTTTTATTGGAAGCAAATTTATTGGTCGCGTTGAAAAAGAAACGGCTTTAGATGGCAAATTAGCCATTGTGCCAAGCATTCAAGGTTGGGCAAAAGTGTATGGTTATAATACAATTTTTATTGATGATGAAGATGACCCTTATGCACATGGATTTCAAGTGATTTAAAATATTCTAGACATGAAGCAGGTTACAATTTTACTAGCAACAATAATGTTGCTGTCAACAACTTCGAAGGCACAAGAAATTACTCAAGATGATTATAGTCGTGCAATCAGTTTTATGTATGACAATGTCTATAACAAAACGGTTTTTAACCTATATACCAATGTCAATTGGTTTAAAGATGGTTCTGGAATTTGGTTTAATAATTACAGTAAAAACAACAAATCTTATAAAACAGTAAACTTCAAAAACCATAAAGTTATTGATTTGTTTGATCACCAAAAGTTGGCTACTGCATTAAGCAAATTGAATGATAAAACTGTTGAAGCAAATAATATCTCTATTTCCAATATTGAAAGACTAAAAGATGGAAATTTGGATTTGAGTTTTGAAGGCAAGACCTATACTTTGAATCTGAAATCTTATGAACTTCAACTAAAAGAAGAAAAAAAGCAAGAAGAAAACAACGAATTTGAAGCTAAATCACCTGATGGAAAATGGATTGCTTACACTAAAGATTATAATCTATACGTAAAATCAACTGAGAACAATAAAGAATACCAATTGAGTACAAAAGGTGAAAAGGGTTATGAATATGCATCATGGTATGGTTGGTTTGATACAATGGAAGGCGAAAACGGAGAACGTCCAAAACGGTTTTCTGTGAGTTGGTCACCTGATTCAAAATGGATTGCAACAAGTATTGTCGACACTCAAAATGCTGAAAAAATGTACATGTTGGATCATAGTATCGATTCACTTTACAAACCTAAATTATTATCCTACTATCGTGGTTCGCCTGGAGACACTACAATGGTGAAGATCACTCCAGTGTTTTATAATGTTGAAACCAAAAAAGAGGTGAAGACCAATTTACCAACTGGAACTCACATTAATTCAGTTGCCATCGAAAACATGAAAAATTCAGGAGAATTATTGGCTGGTTATTCTGAAAGAGGTTTCAAAAAAGAAATCCTTAAACATGTTAATTTAAATAATGGAAAGGAAGAAATTTTAATTGAAGAAACAAGCGAAACAAACATTGATAATTTCTGGTTTCGTCAATTTCAAGACAAGGGGAAAATTATTTTCCTATCAGAGCGAAGTGGTTGGCGACAATTGTATATGGTTGATATAAAAACCAAAGAAACAAAGCCTTTAACTACAGGAAATTATTATATAAATTCCGTAGCACATACTGATGAAGTTAAAGAAAACATCTACTTTTTAGCTTCAGGGAAAGAACCCAATGCAAACCCTTATCATCAAAAGCTCTATAGAGTTAATTTTAAAGGTGAAGTCACATTGCTAACACCTGAGAATACAAATCATATAGTAGATTTTTCAGAAGATGGAAAATATTTCGTTGATAATTATTCAACTATAAATATTCCAACGAGAACGGTTTTAAGAGACTCTAAAAACGGAAAAATTCTAGCAGAATTAACAAAAGCTGATGTTTCTGAAGTCGTTTCTAAAGGTTGGCAATCACCAGAAGTTTTTGAACTAACTGCCAAAGATGGAAAAACCACTATTTATGGTGCTATCTGGAAACCTACAAATTTTGATGCCTCGAAGTCTTATCCAATCATTGATGCTACATATACAGGACCACATACACAAGTGTTTCCAAAATCGTTTGATAGAGGTTTGAGCAATCAATCATTAGCAGAGTTTGGTTTTATTGTTGTTGGAATTGATGGTTTAGGAACATCAGGACGCTCTAAAGAATTTCACAACCATTCTTATAAAAACATGGAAAATAATTTAGAAGACCATGTATTGGCAATAAAACATCTGGCTCAAAAATATTCATGGATTAATATAGAAAAAGTTGGTATTTTTGGTCATTCAGCTGGAGGTTATGATACAGGAAGAGCTATGCTTGGGTTTCCAGATTTTTATAAAGTTGGTGTAGCGAGTTCTGGAGACCATGATTTTAGAATGGAGAAAGCGTGGTGGCCAGAAATGTATCAAGGTTGGCCAGTTGATGAGACTTATGAAAAAGTATCAAACATTACAAATGCTAAAAACTTAAAAGGAAAATTATTATTGGTTCATGGAGGTATTGATGATAACGTAAATCCATCAGCAACCTTTAAATTAGCTGAAGCTTTGGTCAATGCAGATAAGGATTTTGATTTATTGATTTTTCCAAGTCAGCGACATGGTTATGAAGGCAAAGCCCGAAATTATTTTATTAAAAAACGTTGGAATTATTTTATTGAACACCTATTGGGACTTAAACCAATTTGGGATTTTAAATGGGATTAAATGAGTAAAAACATTATCGTTATTGGAGGTGGAATTATTGGTTTGAGTTCCGCTTATTACCTTCAAGAAGAAGGCCATCAAGTTACTGTTATAGACCAATCAAACATGAATGCTGGAGCATCTTATGTAAATGCAGGCTATTTATCGCCTAGTCATATTATACCATTGTCTGCTCCTGGCGTCATGAAAAAAGGCATAAAGTGGATGTTTGATAAATCAAGCCCTTTATATATTAAACCAAGATTAGAAGCGGATTTTTTAAGATGGACTTGGGCATTCAATAAATCTTGTAATCCAAGACATGTAGAAAGAGCTGCACCAGTAATTAAGGATATTGCAGTATTAAGTCAGGAGCTGTATAGGGATATCTCAAGAAAAGAGAATATAGATTCCCATTACGAAACAAAAGGATTGTTTATGCTTTGTCAAACGGAAAAAGCACTTGAAACAGAAGTAAGCATAGCACATTATGCAAATAAATTAGGTTTGGAAGCTAGGGAAATAAGTGCCGCAGAAATAAAAAAACTAGAGCCTAATGTAGAAATAAATGCCATTGGTGCAGCTTATTTTAAGTGCGATCACCATACTACACCACATGAATTTATGACTGGATTAAAAGAAACATTAAAAAATAAAGGTGTAAAGTTTTATACAAACGAAAAAGTAGTAGATATTGAAGTAAATAATAACACTATTAGGTCTATAAAAACTGATAAACAAACAATAGTTGCAGATGAGTTTGTGCTTGCGGCAGGATCGTGGAGCAATATGTTGAGTAAGAAATTAGGAATTAAATTGCTTTTACAAGCAGGAAAAGGGTATCGTGTAAACTCTGAAAGAGAGACAGGAATAACCATTCCTGCAATATTAGCCGAAGCTAAAGTGGCTATTACACCAATGAACGGATTTACACGTTTTGCAGGCACTATGGAAATTGCTGGAATTAACCAGAATATTAACAAGGTAAGAGTTGAAGCTATTGCTAATGCTACTAAGCGATATTATCCGAGTGTTGAGTTAACCCAAGAAGAAAAAGAAAATGCCGCTTGCGGATTACGTCCTGTATCACCTGATGGGTTGCCTTACATTGGTAAATCTAAAAAATGTAATAATTTAACCATAGCAGCAGGACATGCCATGATGGGTTGGAGTATGGCTACAGGAACTGGAAAACTGGTAGCAGAAATAATTTCAGAACAAAAACCATCTTTAAATTTAACGCCTTTTAATCCAGATAGAAGGTTTTAATCATTTAGATTCATGCGCATATTAATAAGGTGTTTTTTCAAACCAACTTTTTCATATGCTCTAATGGCAGAGGGATTGTCTTCATAAACATCTAATCTAATTTCAAAAACATTTCGGTCTTTACACCATTTAAATAAAACATCCATAATGAGTTTGTTATAACCATTGCCACGATGTTTTTCAGGCACAAACATAAAACCTAAATATCCTTGTTTTTTATGCTTTAAATAATGCCTGTCTTCTTTAATTTTGGCATAACCAGAAGCTACCAATTCATTATTTAATTCAACCACAAACAAATCTGATTCTTCATTTGCCATAATTTCTGAAAGGTTGTAATAAACAATAGGTCCATCTTTTATTGTTGGATCCATTGGACGCTCTGCTTCAACCAATCCATTCATAAATTCCATTAAAATTGGAAGGTCTTTTTTAGTTGCTTTTCTAACAATTGGCTTCATAAATTAACAAGAGGTATCAGCTATTATTTTCCATTCTCCATTTATTTTTTTAAAGATAATCATAAAAACACCATTTGCATTACCAACATTTCTGGTTAAATGATATTCACCCATAACAAAATATGACTCACTGGTTATTTTTGAAATATCATTTATTTTAAAGTTCAAAGTCCCTGTGTGCTCCTTAGTTGGATATCTTTTTTTATAGCTATCCAATGTAGTTTGCCAGCCATATTTTAGTCCTGTAGCTCCATAAAACTTTAAAGAATCGCTTTTCCAATAACCTTCCATAAAAGCGTCGATATTATTGTCTGACCAAGCTTTTTCTTGAGTTTTTAAAATAGAAATGATTGTTTCTTTGTCTTTGTTAGTGTTATTTGAAGTGCATGAAAACATAACAAAACATAATGTAATTAAAAAAAATAGTTGCTTCATAGTCATATTAGTTTGGTGCCTTCTGAAAGATTTACGGAGTAAAAAGAACATATAACATTGAATTTTTGCTCATAAGAATTGACAATTTCTTTTTTAAACTCTTCAACAAGGTTAGTTTTAATAATATTAATAGTACAGCCACCAAAACCGCCTCCCATCATTCTTGCTCCAATAACTGCATTTGATTTTTTTGCTTTTTCTACTAGAAAATCCAATTCTTCACAACTCACTTTATATTGATTTTTTAAACCATTATGTGAATCATAAAGTAAGTCACCTAGTTTTTGCATATTATTTTCTAAAATAGCTTCATAAGCATTGAGCACTCTTTGGTTTTCTTGAATTACATATAATGCTTTTTGATATTCATCATCTGTTAATCCAATTTTTAAGGAAACCAAATTTTGCAAAGTTGCGTGCCTTAAACTTTTGACGTTTAATTTTAAAGCAACTTCTTCACAAGTTTTACGTCTTTCATTATATGCGCTTTCTGCTAAACTGTGTTTAACGTTAGAGTTGACCAATAGCAAAGAATAACCGTCAAGATTTAACGTAACTGTTTTAGCTTCTAAGTTCTCACAATCTAGCATTATTGCTGCGTTTTTTACACCAAACATACTGGCATACTGATCCATAATACCACATTTTACACCAACATAATTGTGTTCGGCCTTTTGAGAAATATAGATGAGATCTTTTTTTGTTAAACCTAAATGGAATAATTCATTTAATGCAAAAGCAATACTGTTTTCTAATGCAGCAGATGATGAAACTCCTGCGCCATTTGGAATATCGCCTCCAAAAACAAGATTAAAATTTTCAATCTGGTGTCCTGTTTTTCGAATTTCTGAAATAACTCCTAAAGCATAATTTTTCCATCCTCCATTTTTAATAGGACTGATTGAATTTAATGAAAAATCGTAACGTTCATCTTCATCAACTGCAATTATTGAAGATGTGTTTGATTCACTTTTATGAATAGCAACCACAATACCTTTATCAATTGCAGCAGGAAATACAAACCCATTGTTATAATCAGTATGCTCACCAATTAAGTTGATGCGTCCTGGTGAAAACACTAATAGAGGCTCAGTTTTAAACTCAGATATAAACCTCGATTTAATTTTTAATTTTAGATTTAATAGCATTTAGATAAAGTAAATGTAAATGACTAAAACGATAGCACAAATCCCAATTCCAATGCTATTTACATGTTTCCATGGCGTAATATCTACCTGTTTAGAGTAAGGCAAAACATAGGCCTCAGCTCTAGGTTTGTATTTACTAATTATTAGCATAATTAGGATATTTAAAATAAATAATATGGCCATAATGTGTAAGTAATGCGGATAATTATCATTGCCAAACACATAAGGTTTTAAAATAAACTGACTGATGCTGTACAAAATCACACCTGAAAAAACAGCTATTTTAGCTGCAATGGCAGGAACATATTTTGTTAAATAACCAACAACGATAATCGTTAATATAGGTATGCTGTAACAGCCATTAACCTCTTGCAAATAGCCAAATAAACCATCAGGAGCATTGGCAATTAAAGGAGCAATAAGCATTGAGATTATGGCTAAGATAATTCCAAAGTTTTTTCCAACCCTCACTACTTTCTTCTCATTTGCTTCTGTATTAAAATGTGATTTGTAAATATCAACTCCAAAAAGAGTTACAGAGCTATTCAAAGCTGAATTAAAGGAGCTTAAAATGGCTCCAAAAAGTACTGCTGCAAAAAAGCCTAACCAAGCATCTGGCAATACTTTTTCTACTAACATTGGATAAGCTTCGTCGGGATTTTCTATTTGACCTCCAAACATATGATAAGCAATAACTCCAGGTAATACAACAATTAAAGGTCCAAGTATTTTTATAAAAGAAGCAAGCAATAGTCCTTTTTGACCTTCTTTTAAGTTTTTAGCCCCTAATGCACGCTGTATAATAGCTTGATTAGTTCCCCAATAAAACAACTGAACTAGCATCATTCCTGTGAAAATAGTTTCCCAAGGAATAGATGATTTTGGACCTCCAAGTGATTTGAATTTTTCTGGGTTATCTGTCATTAATGTTGAAATTCCTTCAGAAACACTACCATCACCAATAGCCATTAATCCAAATATAGGAATTAACATACCTCCAACTAATAACCCTAAAGCATTGATGGTATCAGAAACAGCAACAGCTTTTAAACCACCAAAGATGGCGTAAATTGAACCAATAATTCCAATGGTCCAAACAGTTATCCATAGAGCTGTTGTTTTTGAAACACCTAACAACTCTGGAATATCAAACATGTTACTTAAAGCAAGTGCACCAGAATAAAGTACAATGGGCAACAAAACAATGGCATAACCACTTAAAAAGAGTCCTGATGTTATAGTTTTAGTGACCTTGTCATAACGTTGTTCTAAAAACTGAGGTACTGTAGTTAAACCTCCTTTTAAATAACGAGGTAATAAAAACACTGCAGTAATCACCATGGCTATAGCAGCTAAAGTTTCCCAAGCCATTACTAAAATACCATCTTTAAAAGCAGCGCCATTAAGCCCAACAATTTGTTCAGTTGAAAGATTGGTTAACAATAAAGAACCTGCAATAACAACTCCTGTTAGGCTACGTCCTCCTAAAAAATAACCATCATGACTAGATTCATCTGTTTTTCTAGTTTTCCAGTAGGATATAATGGCAACAAAAAGTGTGAAAAGTATAAAAGCTAGTATTTGCATTAGTTTTTAATTGTTGGTTGTATTGTAAATGAATAAGAATAACTTTTATTCGCAGGAATGGTGTATTCAGGGTGTACCAATCGTCCCCAAGACGTATCACCACCAACTCCCATTTGAAGATCATCAATATTCCATTGAACGGTGTTCCCTATTTTAATGTCTGCACCATGTTTTGTCGTTACAGGAACTAATCCTGAGGCAGATTCTGCACCATCATCACTATTAAAATCGAGTTCTTTCATATCAAAAGGCCAAACACTCGAATTCAATAATTCTTGACCAGAAACTTTAAGGCTTAAATCTTTTGATAGGATTTCCATCCATCTCACGTCTGTTTTGTTTCCAGTTTCTTGAGGTCGCGAATAACGATGGAATTGCTCTTTAATTTTCCCTGAATATACGCCTAGTTTCTGACCAGTTTTCCTGTCCCAATAACTTTCTTCAGGGCCTTTTCCGTACCATGAAACATCTGTAAATGTATTGGCTAAAGTCATGTACATGCCAAGTCGCGGAATATTAGGTAAGTCTTTTTCAATGGGTGAGAAGAAATAATTTATAGATACGCTCCCATTTGGGTTTATATTAAAATCAACAATAACTTTGGCTTCATTGTTGGGTAGCATGTACTGTATTTTATAGTTTGCAGAACGCTCTTTTATAGAAGGGTTCTCGATTAAAGTTGCTTTGTAATTATAGGTTGCTTCTTGCCATATTTTTGCCCATTTGTCCATGCCGTTCCCTAAGTCGTTATCTGTTGGTGGGCGCCAAAAGTTCGCACGAATTGGATGATTGGTTACTTCTTTTTCTTGATGTTTCCAAGAAATGATTTCACCAGAAACTTTATCTATTTGTAAATAGATAATGTCGTTTTTAATTTGAATAATTTCTCCAGAAATTATTTCTAAATCGCCACCAATTTCAGGAAAATCATAACTTTTGCCTTCATGCAAAACAAATTGGGCCCAAGCAACTTCATGGTCTTTTGGTATTAATTCAGTAGTATCTTTTTGGATTAAACTCACTTCTAAAACGTACTCGCTTTCTGGAATAAACATGTCTGGAATTTCAGCAAAAGTCATTTTTACTTTGGTTTGAGGCTTAATATTGAGCTCAACATCTTTTTTTAGTAGTGTTTCTTTACCGTCAACCAGTAGTTTTAATTGAAGTGTTTTATCAGAAAAATCAGCAAAGAAATTCTTGTTTTCAATTTCAATTACACCATTGCCCAAATAATTGAATTGAACTGGCTCGTACACTTTTTTAACTTCTGATAAATGCGGATGAGGATTGCGGTAAGGATCTACCAATCCATTATTTAAAAAATTGCCGTCGGTTGGCAAATCTGGGTGATAATCATGACCATAGGCTAAATAAGGTTTCCCGTTTTCGTCTTTATACTCCAAACTTTGGTCCACCCAATCCCAAATATAGCCTCCTTGCAAATTTGGGTATGCCTCAATAATATCCCAGTAATCTTGTAAATTCCCAACCGAATTTCCCATGGCATGCGCATATTCAATCATAATGGAAGGCTTGTCAGAATCTGATTTCCCATGATTGATCAAATATTCTGGTTTTGGATACATGGGGCAATACACATCTGTATAATCTTCTTTTCCTGCAGGTTCGTATTGTACAATCCTGTTGTCATCTTGCTCTTTAAGCCATTTGTAAGTCGCTCTAAAAATATCACCCTCTCCAGCTTCATTTCCAAGCGACCATGAATAAATTGAAGGATGATTTCTATCGCGATAATACATACGTTCTGTACGTGCCATGTGTGCTGGCAACCAAGACATTTCGTTGCCAATTTGCGTATCCTTTGAAATCGCTAAAGGATGGCTTTCAATATTGGCTTCGTCAATCACATACAAGCCATACTTGTCGCAAAGCTCTAACCAATAAGGGTCGTTTGGGTAATGCGCAGAACGTACAGCATTAATATTATTTTGCTTCATCAATTGAATGTCTTTTTCCATGGATGCCTTTGAAACTACATGACCAGTAAAAGGGTCGGTTTCATGTCTGTCAACGCCTTTAAAATAAACAGCTTTACCATTAATGAGCACTTGACTGTTTTTAATTTCCACACGTTTAAAACCAATGTGTTTGGTGATGAATTGATTGTCACCTAAAGTGATTTTTAGGGTATATAAATTCGGAATTTCGGCAGACCACGGTTTTACGTTATTGATGATTGTTTTAGTATGAAATTCTTTAGTTGAATTTGATGAAATTTCAATGGCTTCAGAAGTTTTAAAAATTGAATTTTGCCCATCTAGAACTTCGACTGAAATGGTCTTTGAAACATTTTCATTCCAATCATTTGAGACAGAAATCATCCCCTTAAAAACGCCATCGTTATAAGCATCATCTAAATTGGTATTAGTGTAATAGTCGATAACATGAACTTTAGGTCTTGAATATAAATACACATCACGTTCAATACCACTCATACGCAGCATATCTTGACTTTCTAAATAACTTGCATCGCTCCAACGAAACATTTGCAAGGCAATAAGGTTCTTGCCTTCTTTTAAATATTTAGTTATGTTAAATTCGGCAGGAGTTTTACTGCCTTGAGAATAACCAACATATTTACCATTTATATATACATACATGGCAGATTTAGCTCCTGCAAAGTGAAGTATAACATCTTCAGATAGAAACTCAGAATCTAAATCTATGGTTTTTCTGTAGGTGCCAACTGGATTATAATCGGTTGGAGCATCAGGCCATTTGGTGGTAAAAGGATAGCGTTCGTCCAAATATATGGGGTTTCCAAAGCCTTGAACTTCCCAATTGGCAGGAACTGGAATCGTTGTCCAATTTGAATCGTCGTAATTGATGTTTTGAAATGTGGTTGGCCTTTGTTTAGGGTCTTTTACCCAGTGGAATTTCCATTTTCCATTTAAACTCACGAACCGTTTTGAGTGTTCTTTTTCTTTAATAGATTCATTTTCAAATGCAAAAAATGTTGCTCTGGGTTTCAGTTTGTTGTCCTCAAAAATTTCATGATTGTAATGAAATGTTTGTTCACTAACAGTTTGTAACGGTTCTTGCTTACAGCCTAGGATGATCAAAGCAGATAATAAAAGAAGGACTTTTTTCATATGGTTGATGTCATAAAATCTTCAGATAAAATCTTTTTTAAATAGAATAACAATTCTTTGGCGTTTTCCATATTGAAAACTAATGGAGGTTTAATTTTTAGCACATTATGGTCTGGACCATCTATACTCATCAAGATGCCATGATCCTTCATTCTGTTGGCCAAATAATCCGTTTGCTCTGTTAATGGATTCATGTTTTTATCAACCAACTCCATGCCTAAAAACAACCCTTGACCACGCACATCACCAATAATTGGAAATTCATTGGATAACCTTTTGAGTTCAGCTTTTAAAAATTCTCCAACTTCTAATGCATTTTGCTGTAACTTTTCTCGTTTCACTGTTTGTAAAACTTCTGTAGCAATAGCACAGGAAACTGGGTTGCCACCAAAGGTGTTAAAGTACTCCATACCATTCGCAAATGCGTCAGCAACTTCTTGAGTACAAGCAACTGCAGCAACAGGATGACCGTTTCCTAGAGGTTTTCCAATAGTAACAATGTCAGGAACCACGTTGTGCAATTGAAATCCCCAAAATGTTTTTCCCATGCGACCACAACCTGTTTGAACTTCATCCGAAATACAAACACCTCCAGCTTCTCGAATTAATTTATAGGTTTTTGGTAAAAACCCTTGAGGTAATTCAACCTGACCACCACAACTAATAATCGGTTCAATGATAAAGGCGGCAACATTACGTCCTTTTCTTTGAATATTGTTAATGCAGTTTTTAACTTCCTCAGCATATTTATCTGCTGTATTATTACCACGATATTTCCCTCTAAATGCATTTGGGATAGGAAAAATATGAGTATGCTCTGGAGCTCCTTTTCCGCCTTTCCCATCAAACTTATAAGACGAAATATCAACACACATATTAGTATTGCCATGGTAGCCAACTTCACTAGCAATAATATCTTTTTCTTCAGTATAGGCTTTAGCCATTCTAATGGCCAACTCATTAGCTTCGCTACCAGAATTCACAAAATGTAACACATTTAATTCTGGAGGCAGGGTTTCAATGAGTTCTTTGGCGAGTTTATTGATATTATCATGTAAATAGCGTGAATTGGTATTAAGTAATGCCATTTGTTCTTGCCCAGCTTTAACCACACTAAAATGTTCATGACCAACATGCGCTACGTTGTTGACAGTGTCTAAATACTTTTGTGCATATTGGTCCATTAAATAAATACCAGCTCCACGAACCATCTTAATTGGTGTTTTGTATTGTAAGCTTAAACTTTTGCCTAAATGTTGTTTTCTGTATGTGATAAGCTCCTCATTTGTGGAGCTATTTGAATCATTTAAAGCATCAGATTTGAATAGTAAATTTGGGTCTGGACAAAGTCCTTTCCAAACATTAAGTTGTTTAAAATACGCAACTCCAGGAAAATCAATTTTATAATCTAACATCGACATCATTATTTGAAAATGAAGATGTGGTGCCCAATTTCCATTTTCAGGGTAATTCCCCAAGTCTGCAATTTTTTCGCCTTTTTTAATGATGTCACCTAGTTTGTGCTTGGTGGCACTTTCAACGGTGTTATGACCATAAAGTGTGAAGAATTCAAAATCTTCAACACGATGTTTTAGGATGACGAGTCCACCATACTCTTTATCGCCAGCATCATTGCAAGCAGTGACCACTTCACCATCAAACAAAGCATGAACAGGTGTATTGGCATGAAACCAAAAATCGATTCCCAAATGGACTGTCCTGCTTTCACGACCATTGTTTCCAACTTTATCATAAGCTGTTGAGGTGTATAAAGCACGAGGTTCTAAATAACCTCCAGCAAGTACTTTGTTTGAGTGTTCAGCTTGTAATCTATCTACTTTAAATTGAAACAAATCCAAATCGTTAAAATTCTCTTGATGACCAACCCATTTGCTAGACACACTTAAATCGATATGATGGAATTCATCACTTGGGGCTGTTGGAAACAAACCTGATACTTTAAAGGTGTTTTTTGAAACCCAATGATTAAACTTTTCTGTATCTGGATGTGCCGCAAAACCACAGGCGACCCTAAAACTAAAATGTGCAAAATCGGAGCTTATGGTTTTCCATTTTTTAAGCAATTCCCAAGCTGGCTTTTCGCTAATTAAAAGATAAGTGTTATCGGGTTCTTTTACTTTGTTGATGGCTGATTTGGTAACTGAAATCACCAAACGCATCGCCATACAATTGTAAAGGTGTTTAAGCTCCTTTTCTTGTAAGGGAAACGACTTATGATAGCCTTTTACAATCGCCAAAGCTGCATCCAATGGATCGGTATGATGCATAATGGCATAGGCACATGCGGTAGCTAAGTCGTTTATTGTTTGCGTTAAAATGGCATCGCCATAATCGATAACTGCTATTACTTTAGGCTGTAATGCATCATTAGAAACAACAATGTTATTATCGTTAGCGTCATTATGTACCACACTTTTTCGAAGTTGAGCATATTCATGTTGGGAAACCTCAAATTCTTGTTGAAAGTATAAAAGCATTATTTGCTCATCAACTTCAAATAAATTAAGATGTTCTTTCGTCCAAAGTGACTGCGCAGTATCCCAATCAAATTGACGATGGGCTTCTTTATGCTCAAATGATTGTAAAGTTTTAGTAAGTAGTCCACACTGCTCACCTAAACCAAAGCGTAAATCGTCCAGTTGAGGATTGACTTGGTTCCAAAGCCTTCCTGAAATCCAAGTTAAAAGTCTTACAAATCTTGTGTTTCCTTGATTATCAATAATTGAAGATATCACATTTCCATTGGAGTCTTTGATAACTTTTGGAGCAATGATGTTTTTACCATTTTCTTCAATATGTTGCAATAATTGTTGTTGAAAATCTAGATAAGATTCATTTTCATTAGAGCGTGAAATCTTTAAGATATAACGGTCTTCACTATTAACCTTTATTCTAAAATTAAAATCAATTTCTCCAGGAAGTTCAGATGCTTTTCCTTTGATATTATAAAGCTGAAAAAGGATGTTTTCTGCTTGTGATATTGATATTTTTAAATCAGTATAGTTCATGTTTATTCAACTAGTTATGATTGTGATATGCTTTGTTTAGACGAATAAAATCATCTGTGGTTTTGTTTTCAAAAGGAATCATATAAAAGCTGTAACTGTGTTTTTGATTTCCCTTGAACTGGTATTTTTCCATAGGCTTTGAATACCAACTGTCATCACCAGCAAGACCTCGTTGTCCTAAATCGATGTTGAGTTGCACTAAATCTTTTTCTTTAATATCTATAGTGTGCTTGCTTTTATCAGAATTTTTATAATCTAAACCTGATGTGGTATCAAAATCTTCATTTTCCATATGAAGCGCACTAAAACTTAAATAATTTTTAGAACCTGATACGAAAAGCAATCCGTTGTTGTTTTCATCAGAAAGCGAAATCCATCGTGAATCTGTTTTGTAGCCATTGTCTTGAGGACGTATATATGGAACATACTGTTCACTAACTTTTGATGTGTATAAATCCACAAAAGCAGAAGCCTTTCTATCCTGATAATTTTCATGAGGTCCACGACCAAAATAACTTAATTTTTCATAAGATTTTGGTATTTGAAGTCGCATTCCAATTCTTGGAATGTCACCCTCGTAAGGAGTTTCATTTAAGATATTTTCAATATGAATGACGCCATTTCCATTTATAGTGTAGTTGGATACAAAAGTGGTTTCAACTCCTGGTAAATTATAACTTACTGTCATTGAAATTGCTTCGTTTTCTAATGTTTTGTAATCAACATTTGAAACTTTAAATTCTAAAGATGCTCGTTTCCACGCGATATTTTTGTTTTGCATTTTGTTTCCAAAATCATTGTCAGTCATTGCTCTCCAGAAATTAGGTTTTAGACCTTTTCCATCTTTTAAAAGCTCTGTTCCATTAAAATTGTAAGACGTGATACGACCTTTATTTTTATCAAAAACTATGTTTAGAGTTTTGTTTGATATGGTAATTCTACTTTGATTTTCAGAAATATTAAGTTTTAAACCTTCTTCAAGTTCAGTTTTTACTTGTTTGAATTTACTAGTTAAAGAAAGCTGCTCACGTGCCACTTCAAAGCCTTTAGGCAAAACTCCCCAAACTTCTTTCGTTGTTGTAGAAAGGTGCACAAAATATTCGGTATTATCTTCAATAGTGATACCTTTTAAAGGAATGCGAATGAGCTTTCCTGTATGTTCCTCAGTTGATATTGTATCAATGTTTATTGTTTGTAATACCTTACCATCTGCCTTAATTTCGGCTTTAAAATTAAACTGATTAAGATTTGTAAAATCATATAAATTTTCAACCAAAACTCTCAATTCATCATGACGATTAATGCCTTTATGTTTAAAGTTGATGAATTCGTGTGCTTTTTTTACTTCATATAAAGCAGGTTGAGGTGTTCTGTCTGGAAATACAATGCCGTTGTTTAAAAATGTGTTATCTGATGGCATATTTTTGCCATAATCACCTCCATAAGCATAGTAACGTTCACCATTCTCATTGGTTTTCCAAATGGATTGATCCACCCAATCCCAAATAAAACCACCTTGAAGATTGTCGTATTGCTCAATAATGTCCCAATAATCTTGAAAATTCCCAGTACTATTTCCCATAGCATGCGCATATTCACTTGGAATATACGGTCTGTCAGTTTTTGATTTACCTATTTCTTCAAATCGTGCAGGACTTGGATATTGAGGTACAATAATATCGGTGTTCCAATCCATATCGTATAAACTGCCATCATCATCTTTGTAAGGGCGTTCGTATTGTACAGGGCGTTTTGTTTTGTCGTTTGCCTTAATTGCTTTATAGCCTTCATAAAAATTAATGCCGTTTCCAGCTTCATTTCCCATGGACCAAATAATGACCGAAGGATGATTTTTATCGCGCTCTACCATTCTCACCATTCTATCGACATGTGCATTTTCCCAAGAAGCTACTTTTGCTAATGAATATTTTCCGTAATACATGCCATGAGATTCTATATTGGCTTCGTCAACAACATAAATACCATATTCATCACATAGTTCGTAAAAATGTCTGCCTCTAGGATAATGAGCTAATCGAACTGCATTGATGTTATTTTCTTTCCAAAGCTGAATATCTTTTTTTATAAGTTCTTCAGACATCACATGACCAGTTTCTGGGTCAACTTCATGTGCATTTACGCCTTTTAAAGTAATACGCTGTCCATTGACCAAGAGCAATCCGTTTTTAATTTCAACAGAACGAAAGCCGATTTTTCTATTTGTTATTTCAATGATATTCCCTTTCTTATCTTTTGTTTCAATGATTAGAGAATATAAATCAGGATGCTCTGCACTCCAAGGCTTCACATTTGGAATCATAGCCTCAAAATTTGTAGAAGTACTACTTGATTTTGTAGCTTGAATTTTCTTTTCTTCAGATGAAACGACTTTGCCATCTCTTGATAATTCATAAGAAACTGAGATGTTCTCACTTTTGGGCGAGTGGTTTTTTATATCGACATCTAAACTGAACACACCATTTTCATAGGTTTTATCTAATGTTGAAACTACTTCAAAATCTTGGATTCTGGTTTTTGGCTGAGCATAAATGAATACATCACGTTCAATACCACTGATACGCCAAAAATCCTGACACTCTAAATAGGAGCCATCTGTCCATCTAAAAATTTGAATAGCAATAGTGTTTTTTTCAGTTTTTGCTGCTTTGGTAATATTGAATTCAGAAGGTAATTTGCTACCTTGAGAATAGCCAATGTATTCTCCGTTAAGCCATACAAAACCACCAGCTTTCATTGCTCCTATGTGCAGAAAAATTTCCTTGTCGTCCCACACTTTATCAATAGTGAAATCACGACGATATGTACCAACAGGATTATAATTATCTGGTACATCACCTGGGTTTTTAGGATAAATTCTATCAATCAATTCCATGTCATCAGCTATCATAGCTTTATAGTCAGTAAATTCGTATTGATGGTTTACATAGATAGGAATTCCAAACCCTTCAACTTCCCAATTGGAAGGCACTTTAATGTTGCCCCAATTAGAGTCATCATAATTAGATTTCATAAATTGTGTTGGTCTATCTTTTGGGTTTTTTACCCAATTAAATTTCCAAGTGCCATTTAATGATTTATGAAATTGAGGATTATTTTTTAAGGCATTTTCTTTTGAAGCAAACGACGTAAAAGACGCATGAGCAGGCTCTTTGTTTTCAGAAATGACTTGCTCGTTTTCTATATAATGTTTATAGTCTTTTATTGGGTCTTTTTCCTGACAATAAATTGATAAGCTAAAAAGTAAAAGCGTTAAAAGAGTAAGTTTTTTAATCATTTGTTTCGTTCATTAATAGCATGATAACGTGTGCTGCACTCCAACTAAAATTTTGTGCATGTAATCCTTCACCAGTTAATGGATGGTAGTTTTCTCTGATGGATTTTCCTTTCCCAAGTAAACCTTCGGCACCTTCAAGAATTTTAATCGTGGCTTTGTTTGCGTCTTTTTCAAAACCATAATTACGTAACCCTTTAACTCCAAAATAGGCTTGGTCTAACCAATTGGGACCTCTCCAATAGCCTTTTAAAGGATCGAATTTTTCATGGTCAGCACTCATGGTTTGAAACGGTACTTTGGTGAAGAATTTTTTGGGATTCATCATTTTGTTTCTTACTGCTTCGGCTTGTTGTTGTGTAGCTGCATTTGCCCAAAGGGCTGTCCAGCCTTCACTACCTTCACCTTTTATAAATTGAGTTCCATCTAAACTTGTGTCATAAAACCAGCCATCTTCTTCATCGTAAAACTGGGTTTGAATTTTGGTTTTTAAAATTTCGGCTTCATTTTCATATTGTGTAACATCACTTAAATTTAAGGCTTTAGCCAAATCTGCTAAGAATAACTTTTCAGCATAGAGGTAGGCATTCAAATCAACACTTTCTTGGTCTAATGAATAAGCGCCTTCTTCATTTTTTAGAATTTTTGAGTCGTCAAACCTGATGGCATTGTCCATACCGCTTTCCCACTTGGCTGCGATTAAGCTACCATCGGTCGAACCGTATTCGCACAATCCATCTTGGTCGTGGTCGCGTTTGTCATACCACCAATAATGGTACTTTTTGAGTTTGGGATACATGTATTTTACAAAGGCTAAATCCTTATCTTTTTTGTAAATATTCGCCACAGCCCAAGCTGACAAAGGTGGTTTGGTATCGCGATAATTATGTTTCTCAATAGTTGTGTCTCTAAATACACAATCTGCCACAAAGCCATCGTCGTTTTGAAAGTTGAACATCAATTTTACTTGTTCTTTGGCTAACCTTAAATCGTAATAGGATAGCCCAACTGCATGTTTCCATGAATCCCAAGACCAAAAGCCATTAAACCATTTGTAATGATAGCTTGGGAATAAGCCTTCATGATCAATTTCGCCTGCAGGAATGCGCCAATTGTTTTGAAGTGTTAAGTGTGCCTTTGCCAATACTTCGGCATATTTTTCGTCTTGAAATTGTGGTTTTCTATTGTCAATTAGTGATTTTAGTTGACTGTTTTTTTCTTGTTTTCTGGCTTGAAGTACAGAATCAAAATCTACACTTTCAATGAGTTTTTTTTCTTGTTCCCAAGAGTATTCTGGGAAGATTAAGGTTTGGGAGATGATTATTTCTTTGGATTGATTTGGCTCAAGGTAGGTACTCTCCAATTGTATGCCATAAAAGCTATTTTCATCTAAAATATCAATTCTTTCAATTTTGTTTAATGCTTGAATATATCCTATAGCTTCAGAGTTTTTATAAAAAACTTTAACTAAATTATCTTCATTTGAAAGACTAATTCCAATATTAGAAACTCCACCTTGGATGTTCGTATTAATTCGAATAGAACTATCAGAAACATTTTTAATGTCCACTTTCTGTAATGCTGTATGGCTTGATAGAAAAACTAAACTTTGCTCAAGTTCTAAATCTTGATTTTTGAAGAGCCTTTTTAAATGACTTGAAGAACTAATATGTTCAATTAAATCATTTTTTAAATCAAATAAATAATCATTATGATGTCCAGTAGTTAAAAGCAATCCTGATAACATTCCACTACTCCAAATGCCATTATCTTGTGTCATCAAAAAAGGTCCTGAAAATCCTAATAATCTCCTGTCAGATTCAGGTAAACCATAAGCAAACCAAGCACCTTGGTCAGAAAACATTAGTCCAGATTTGTCCATGGAATCTTTTGGAGTGATTCGGTAATCCAAAATGTTTTCGCTGAATTTTAGATAATGAAAGTTTGGTTGTGTATGTTGTTTAGCACCTTTTGAGCAGCTAAAAAGAGAAACAATAATGATGAATGATATGAAGATTTGTTTATTCAATTATTTTTAATTTAATGTTCCAATGATAAGTTTTGTTTGGCTTGAGTACTAATAAACCCATTTTATTATTAAAGGCATTTGGAGCAGAAGTTACAGGTTCAATAGCGATGCTTTTTCTATCTAAAGCTGTGTAAATTTGCAAAAAACTTTTGTGCGGATTTTTAAAATTCATCTTGATTTTGTAGTTGTTTGTTTTGAAATACACTTCGTTTTTTAAAAGTATAAAAGTATCATCAAACAACTTATTATTTATCATAAAAGTTGAGGGTTCAGTATTGTTTGTTGTTTTTAATGGAATCATTTGTTCATTACAAACTAGTTTCTCTTTTGAAGAAAATGATATTGTACTTGAACTTAAATCGTCAGTTTTAAAATAAGGATGCCAGCCTAACCCGAAAGGAAAAGAGTTTGCATCTTGATTGAGTATTTTGAAGTCAATTTTTAAATCTTCATTTGAAATTATATAAAAGACTTTCAACTCAAATTTGAATGGAAATCCTTTTAAATTTCCATCAGAACAATAAGATAGTTGTACACTAGCTTTTGAATTTGAAATATCACAATAATCAACTTTGAAAGGCTTGTTATAGATTAGGCCATGTAATGCATTGGAACGATTGGTTTCGTTTGTTTCGAATCTATAATTTCTATTTTCAAAAACATATTCACCATTTGGAATCCTCCCAACAAAAGGGAATAAGATAGCAGATTGATATGCTTCTTTGTAAGATACTAATCCCTTTTCAGAAATATCTATTCCATGAATTATATTAATATCATTAAAAGTTAATTCCTGAATACTTGCTCCTAAATTTGGGAAAATTTTACATGAGACATTATGCCCAAAAATATGTATATAGTTAAGGTTGGTATTTTTATTTGCAATTTCTTTTAATGAGATCATTTATCTTAAAATAAATCCATCTTTCATTGGGTCATTAGTATCAATTACAAAGGTTTGCATTCCAGTTATATGTGCTGTGCCTTCAACTTGTGGAATCACAGCTTTAAAAGAGCCATAATCTTCTTCTGAAATTATGGAGCCTTTAAATTTAGAGCCTGTAATGCTTTCAATGGTCATTGTTTTTCCATAGTCAATTTCTTTTCGTGCCTTATGAATTGCCATTCTACCGGAAACACCTGAACCTGTCGGACAACGATCTACTTCACCTTCGGCAAAAATGCAAACATTCTTGCTATCTGCTCCAGAAGGTTGTTTATTGTTGTCAATAAATATGGTTCCATAAAGGAAACTTAAATCACTCTCAAAAGGATGTTGTATTTCTTTGTCAGCTTTCATCACAGCGTGCTTAATTTTCATTCCATTATCAATTAATTTTCGATAGGAATTTTCGTCTAAATTAAAATCAAATGTGTTTTTAGCCATATCTACATAAGCATAAAATGCTCCGCCATAGGCTAAATCATAGGTGATTTTCCCTAAGCCTTCAACTTCTATAGTTCTATCTAATCCAACCACAAAACTTGGTACACAATGAAAACGAACTCCTGTAACTTTGCCATGTTTAACATGAGCATACGACGTAATCCTTCCACAAGGTGCATCTATTTTAATCATATTGTCACCTTCTTTTGCATCAATCCAATTCATTTGTACAGCTAAAGTAGAAATGGCAATAATGGCATGGCCACACATGGTTGAGTAGCCTTCATTGTGTAAAAAAAGGATTCCGAAATCGCCTTCAATATCATTAGGAGGTAATAAAATGCAGCCATACATATCTGCATGACCACGTGGCTCGAACATTAAAGCTGTTCGCAAATGGTCATAGTGTTCTTTACAATATCGTCTGTATTCTAAAACAGAATTGCCTTTTAATTCAGGGAAACCATCAATAATCACGCGAAGCGGTTCGCCTCCTGTGTGCATATCTATGGTTTTAATTTGCAACCAATCATTTGGCACATTGAATTTAGTTTTTGATTGTATGTTCTGGTAAGTTTTATTCATTAATGAATTTTGTATAATAGTATTTTGCTGCGACTAAATCTTCAAGGGCATGACCAACTGATTTGAATACAGTGATTTCAGAATCATTGGTTCTACCTGATTTATCACCTAAACAAAGTTGAAATAAATCTGCTTTTATGTCTTCTTTTTTTAATGTTCCGTTGGTAAGCGGAATCAGAATATCACCACTTTCTTTAAGTCCACCTTGAAACGTATCAACAAAAACCGAAGATTTTTTAATGGTATCGTCATCTGCCTCTCTCATATCTTTCTTGTAAGCTCCAACAAGGTCTATATGTTGTCCGTTGTTTAAATGTTTTCCAAGGACTAATGGTGTTTTTGATAAGGTTGCGCATGATATTATGTCAACATCAGAGATTTTCTCTTCAATGGTTTCTATTGCTTTTGCAACATATTTCTCATTTGAAAGTTGGTCGCAAATTGCTTTAGCTTTTTCAATAGTTCTTCCCCAAACATAAACGGATTTTAATGGTCTAACTGAAGCATGTGCTTTAATTAAATTTAAAGAAAGCGCTCCAGTACCAATCATTAAAAGTGACTTAGAATTTTTTCTTGATAAAAATGAAGAGGCTAAAGCAGAAGCTGCTGCAGTTCGTTTTGCTGTTAAGTTTTTGGCTTCCAGAATTGCTTTAATACTTCCTTTTTTTGCATCTAAGTATATGTATGTTCCTTGAATAGAAGGTAGATTAAATTGACCGCTTTCTGGACTTACAGTTACAATTTTTACTCCAGCTTCTTGGCTTGGTTTCCAAGCAGGCATTAATAATAACGTTGAGTCTGAGTTGACTTCAGGGTTTGGGAAATCATGGTGATGACGCATTGGCACAATGATTTCTTTTGAGGAAAACCCTTGTTTTAATGCTAAAATTAACTGAATAAAGTCAGTGTTTTGTTCAATAAAATCAGCATTAATTTGTGCAATGTCATCCATAGTTTAAATATAGATAATTCTTGAAATTTAAGTATTGAATTTGAAGATAAATTAAGGACACCTTATTCACAAAGATTAAGCAGTTTAACCAAAAAATATGCATGAAAGGCTATTTCAACAGAAAAGCATTTCTATTCGTCGAAATATTAAAGTTTAGTCGATTAAAAATGAGATATTTAGAATAGATTAATAGCCCAAGTTTATTGTTAACCTTAATTTTTTGTTATGAATTTAGAAATTACCAGCTACAACAACTTTTTTAAAATTAGAGGTATTCTCGATCGAAAAAGTTTACATTTATTTCAAACCACGTTTGAACACATTTTTGAAACTTTCGATAAGCTTACCATTAGTATTGAAGGTTTAGAAAGTGTTGACCGTTATGGTGTTAATGCCTTAGCGAAACTGCATAACGAAGCCATAACAAAGCATAAAAGTTTATCTATTATTGGTTATGGTTGCAAAGATGTTTATGAGCATTTCTCTACAAATGATGCTGCATAGTTAGTTTATAAAATCCTTGTTTGTTTTTTGTAAAAAGCGTCTTGCTGCTTTTTCATGAGCTCACGCGCCAATTTTTTCTTGTAAGCATAGAGTTCTTCCTCTTCTGCAATATCGCCATATACACGATCATTTATTGTGTTATCTGTAATTAATACTGCATTCTGCTGGTATTTTTTCTGTTCGGCCCAAGATTTCAATTCATCTTCACTTTCTAAAAATTTTATATCATATTCACCTTTTGGAGATAATAATTTGGCGAAAATTGGAGAGGTTTCAATGGCCAAAAACAATAGAAATATAAAAAAAGATGGCAACCAAGGAAGTTTTCCTAAGGCATTCACTCTTGCCATTAAACCATCAAAATTATCAATAATAGGTTGTGAGGTTGTGACTTGGGTTTCGTAATCTGAATTAAGTTTAGAAATTTGGGTTTCAGCTTCTTGAATCTTAGCATTATTTGTTTCCCTTAGTGTTTGTAACTCAGCTAAACTTGTATCATGTTTGTCTCGTTTTTCTTTATAAACTGGCCCTTTACCCAATAACATGGTGCCTTCTCTGCCTTCAGCTTCAGCTATATACGTGTTATAATAATTGTTAACTTCGGTTTCTTTTGCTGCAATCTCAATTTTTAAGTTTGAAATTTCATCTTGTAGTGAAGCGATGGTAGGATTGTACTGTTGAGCAATTTGATCTTTGTTTGCAAGCGTGAAATCATTTTTTTGTTCCAACAAAACTTGATTAATTTCTTTTTCAAAAATCTTTAATTCCAATGGTTTTGAAATGACAATTGCAATAATAACAGCTAAAATGATACGAGGTGAAGCTTGTATAAGCTCGTCTATAACATTTCCTGTTTTTTTGATGGTTGAAACGATGTATCTATCTAGATTAAAAATGAGCAGTCCCCAAACAAATCCAAATCCAACAGCAGCAAACAAGTTGTCAAATACAGTATATAAAGCATAACTGGCTGCAATAAAAGCCATAAGAGCAGTAAAAAACACTGTTGCTCCAATGCCTGCATATTTGTTTTGTTCGCCTTTGGAGCAGTTTTTTAAAATGTCTGTATCTGACCCTGAGCAGATGATGAAAAATTGCTGTAACATAATGACTTGGTTTTGATTGATTGTCTATTAGAACGCAAGTTTGGAGAAAATGTTACAAAAAAAGCCTCAAATTATGAGGCTTTATATTTTAGGTAATAATATTAATTTTCAATCACAATAGGATTTTTGGTAATATATACCTTAGGTTGCTTAGCATCTTTATCTATAGTTTTAATATTTAAATGCTTGTTTTCTTTTAGTGTTTTTATGGCTTGATCAGAAGATATCTCTTTGCCTTCAAGATAAAATTTAGCGTCCTTTTTTGCCATGTCAATTACATGATCTAATGGAGATTTAGGTGGTTTAGGCGTTTCTATTTCTCGTACTCTAATTAAACGCTCTTCATCTGATAGTTTTGCTCTTTGCGCCTCAGCATAAGCTAACTTTTCTTGTTTTAGCTTTTGTACATCTTCCTTTTTTCTTAATTCTTTTACCTTGGCAAGCTCTCTTTTTTCAGTTTTGAGTTTGACAGCTTGTGCTTCTTTATAAGCCAGCTTTTCTTTTTTTAGTTTCTCTACATCAGCAGTCTTTGCATTTCTTGCTTCAGCAAGTTTTAGCTTTTCTCTATTTTTATAAGCTTCCTTTTCTTTTTTAAGCTTAGCAACTTCTTCTTTATTTAATTCCCTGGCTCGTGTAAGTTCTCCTTTTTCAGCTTTAATTTTAGCTAATTTAGCGTCTTGATAAGCCATTTTTTCAGCCTTTAATTTGTAGTTCCTTGTTGCTTCTTCATACTTTTTTCTTTGTTCTGGAGTTGCGTTATCAGGAATTGGAGGTGGAGGAGGTGGTAATTTTTCAGAAACTTGTCCATTCTTAACCTTATATTTTTTATTATATTCTTCAGTCGCCTTTTTATATTTTATTTTTTGCTCAGGCGTTGCGTTTTCAGGGATTGGAGGAGGTGGAGGAGGTGGTAAATTAGGATTTACTGCTTCAGGAGCTGGTGGAGGAGGCAATACAGGAAATGGTTCAGCATCCTTTTTTTGCTTATCACTCATTAAGTGATAAATGTATTTCATGCGCTCCAAATCCTCTTTTTTAATAATGAGTTGATCTTTAGGAAGCGAGTTGTAGTGTTTTGCTAGCCTCTCATATTCTTTCATTTGCTCTCTTGAAGCACCATCTTGTTTTTGGTTTACGTCTTGAGAAAAAATTTCGGAAGGTATTTCGTGATTGCTTTTTTCTAAAAGTTCAAGCTGATTTTTTTCTTCTACAATTTCAATTTTATTACTAAAACTATAAAGTGTTAGTGCTAATAATGGTAAAAGCACCAAGCTTCTAAGCCAAATTTTCTGATTTGATGTTTGTGTTTTCATAACTGTGATTCGTTTTTTGATGGATGAATAATTGATTGCATTTGCTAAAAGAATGCCTTTGTCTTTTGTTGAAAACGCTAATAAAATGTTTTGATAATTTGTGGTTTCAATGCCTTTGTTTAAAACAGCTTTATCTGCAAGAAATTCATGATTTAGTTTAATAGTATTTTTAATGAAATGGATTAAAGGGTTAAACCAAAAAATAACTTGTAAAAACTCAATAAACAGAATGTCAATACTATGCCTTTGCTTGGCATGAGTTTGTTCGTGCAATAAAACTTCCTCTGGTATTTGATGCGTTTCGTATTTATGCTTGTTTAAAAATATATAGCTAAAAAAGGTGTGCGGAGACACTAAATCCTGCAATAATACATTGATAAATGTTGAGTTTTTCAATTTAGGATTTCTCTTGATTTTTAAAATCATTTGAGAAAGATTAAAAACAAACTTCAATCCAAACAGCAATACACCTATGCCATAAATACTCCAAAGAATGATAGGTAAATAATTGGTTGAGGTTTCAACTGATGCCGCAGCAGTTTCTGAAGATAATGTTGCTGCAGAATTAAGACTTTCAATAACAGGTTGAGATTCTACGTATGTTGTAAACGTTATAAAAGGAATAATGATAGAAGCCAATATAACTCCTAAAAGATAGAATCGCTTAAACTGATGCATGTTTTCTCGCTCTAAAAAGAGTTTGTAGAAGGCTAAAAATATAGCTAAGCATGCGCTGAGTTTTAAAATGTAAGCCATCATGATTACTTCTTTTTAATTTCGTTATCAATAAGTGTTTTTAAATCTTCAAGTTCTTCTTTGGTTAAATCGGTTTCTTTTGTAAAAAAGGATGCGAACTGGGTTGCACTATCATTAAAAAAGGTTTTAATTAAGCCATTAACGTGCTTAGAGAAATAGTCTTTCTTTTTAACCAAAGGATAATACTCTCTTGATTTTCCATCAAGATTATAAGCTACAAAATCTTTGTCAATCATACGTTTAAGCAAAGTGGCAACAGTTGTGGTTGCTGGTTTTGGCTCTGGATAAGCCTCTAGTAAATCTTTCATAAAAGCTTTCTCCAATTTCCAGAGATATTGCATGAGTTGTTCTTCTGATTTTGATAATTGCATGGCAAATTAAAATTAATTAACTCTACAAACGTAGAATAAAAATTTGAATTCTACAAACGTAGAGATAAATTTTTAAGTTAATTTTATGTTTTAGGCTTTTTTTCTAGAGCGAATTCCTTCAATTAAAACCGTTGAAATAATCAGCAAACCTCCTATAAATACATTTTTACTGGGAATTTCATCTAAGAAAAAATAGGCAATTATTATTCCATAGACAGGCAAAGCACTTGTCATGATACTTGCAGTGCTTGACGAAAAATGCTTTAAACTATGCACAAACATGGTGTGACCAATTGCAGTTGTAAGTACGGCTAACAACAATACATAAGGAAATTGAGTGCTAATTCCTGAGGTATCCATAACATATAAAAATGGAGCTAAAACAATGGTAAGGATTAATAATTGGTACATCATTAACATGGTTCCGTTGTAATTGATAACATGTTGCTTTAGTATTAAAATTCGCAAAGAATAGCAAAGTGCAGATAATAAGCCAAGTAAAATACCTTGTACATGAGAGCTTTCCAGATTAAATTCAGGAGCTAGTATGTAAATACCAATTAGAACCAAAAATCCAAGAAAAATATGAATTGGATCTAGTTTAATTTTAATGAACAGAGGTTCTAAAAGTGCTGTTATAACTGGAAATGTGTAAAGCGATAACATACCAATGGCAACGTTCGAAAATTTAAGTGAATAGAAATATGTAATCCAATGTCCTCCCATAAAAAGAGCGCTTAACACAAAGGTCCAAAGATCTTTTTTGGAATTTATTTTAAGATTAATCTTTCTAAACTTACAAATTGCAAACAGAATTAAAAGCGCAATTGATGATCTCCACCAAATGATTACTGGAGTTGGCATTGCAATAAACTTACCTAAAGCACCAGATGTACTGATGAAAAGTGTTGCTAAGTTTAGCAACATAAACTGTTTGTAGTGGCTGTTTTTCAATAAGTCAATCTAATTCTATTTTGATAACTCAGTAAAATATTTATAAAATAACGGAATGGTTTCTATGCCTTTATAGTAGTTAAAAATCCCAAAGTGCTCGTTAGGTGAATGTATGGCATCACTGTCTAATCCAAAGCCCATTAAAATGGTTTTACTTTTTAGTTCTTTTTCAAACAAAGCAACAATTGGGATGCTTCCACCACTTCGTTGTGGAATAGGCTTTTTGCCAAAGGATTGCTCGTAGGCCATTGAGGCAGCTTGGTATCCAATATTATCAATAGGAGTCACATAACCTTGTCCACCATGATGAGGTGTGACTTTTACAGTTGCACCTTTAGGAGCAAGACTTTCAAAATGAGTTTTGAATAATTCTGTAATTTCTTTCCAATCTTGATGTGGTACTAAACGCATTGATATTTTAGCATAAGCTTTGCTTGCAATAACGGTTTTTGCACCTTCACCTATGTATCCTCCCCAAATTCCGTTAACATCAAGTGTTGGTCTTATGGAGTTACGTTCGTTAGTTGTATAACCTTTTTCTCCATAAACATCTTTAATGTCTAATGCCTTCTTGTAATTCTCTAATGAAAAAGGTGCTTTTGCCATTTCTGCTCTTTCTTCTTTTGACAACTCTTCAACTTTATCATAAAAACCAGGAATAGTGATATGATTGTTTTCATCGTGTAAAGATGCAATCATTTTAGTAAGAATATTAATAGGATTTGCAACAGCACCACCATACAAACCAGAGTGTAAATCACGATTAGGTCCAGTTACTTCAACCTCTACATAACTTAAACCACGTAGTCCAGTCGTTATTGATGGTACATCTTTAGCAATCATTCCTGTATCTGAAATTAAAATCACATCATTGCTTAATTTCTCTTGATTTTCTTTTACAAAATCTGACAAACTATTACTGCCAACTTCTTCTTCGCCTTCAATCATAAATTTCACATTACAAGGTAATTGGTTGGTTTTAGTCATGAATTCCAAAGCTTTTACATGCATATAAAACTGACCTTTATCGTCGCAAGCACCACGAGCAAAAATGGCACCTTCAGGATGTAAATCTGTTTTTTTGATTACTGGTTCAAAAGGAGGTGAATTCCATAAATTTAAAGGATCTGGTGGTTGCACATCATAATGACCATAAACTAAAACAGTTGGCAAGTTTGCATCAATAATTTTTTCGCCATACACAATAGGATAGCCTTTGGTTTTACAAATTTCAGTATGAGTACAACCAGCTTTTTTTAACTGTTCAGCAACAACTTCAGCAGTTTTTAACACATCATTTTTATATGCTGAATCTGCACTTATTGATGGAATTTTTAAGAGTTCGATCAATTCATTTAAAAAACGATCTTTGTTAGTATCGATATATGCTTTAATACCTTGCATGTGTTATAAATTTTAATGAGCCTTAAAAGTACAAAAAGCGATATTATTTTTTGCAGATAGATTTGAATATTAAAAGGAATGTTTATATTTGCAGTCCTTTTGCAGGCGTGGTGGAATTGGTAGACACGCTAGACTTAGGATTTA
>JAGQYS010000006.1:147753-152043 GCA_020435965.1 Flavobacteriaceae bacterium
TTAAAATGCGGGCGTGGTGGAATTGGTAGACACGTCAGACTTAGGATCTGATGCCGCAAGGTGTGGGGGTTCGAGTCCCTTCGCCCGCACAAAAAGCTCTCAAATTTTTGAGAGCTTTTTTCATTTAAAAAATGGTCAAAAAAATCTTGGGTACAACATAGGTACAACATTTTGGATTTTTTGATGATCAAATATGCTTTGATTCCAATTATTGTTTAATAAGATTATAAAATATTTTTTGACCAAAAAACTACTCTTAACTAAAATATCACTTAAGTTTCTGAGAGAGTTAGAAATGGAAAATTCATTTACCTACTTGATTTTTTTCTCAAAAACACTTGCCATTTTAATTGCTTCTTTAATATCTTTTACAACAAATTCTTTCTCCAAAATTGAAAACATATCATTTTTTTCAAAATCCTTTTTTAAACTTTCGGTAACCCCGGAAAAGATTATTTTAACTCCTCTGGACTTAAATGTTTTAACTATTTCCTTAATACTTTGATATCCAGTTGCATCTATTAAAGGAACATAGCGCATCCGTATGATGATCACTTTTGGTTGGATGTGTGTATTTGTAAGTGTTTCCTGAAATTGGCGGGCTGCCCCAAAAAACAAAGCACCATTTATTTCGTAAAGCAGTACATCTTCAGGCAAATCCTTTATCTCTTCATCAAACAGATGTTCTTCATCTTTTGTATCGGTTGAGATATTTTGAATATGTACCGATTCGCTCATCCTCTTCATAAACATAAAGCTCGAGAGCAATATTCCAATCTCTATTGCAATTATTAGGTCAAAAATGACAGTCAGAAAGAAAGTGGTCAACAAAATAATAATGTCCATTCTTTTGCCTTTCAAAATTGATCTAAATTGTCTCCACTCACTCATATTGTAAGAAACAACTATCAAAATACCCGCTAGACAAGAAAGCGGGATTAATTTTGCATAGGGAGCGAATATTAACATTATGGCTAATAAAACCAAGCTATGTACAATACCGGCTATTGGTGTTCGTCCCCCATTTTTAACATTGGTAGCTGTTCTGGCGATAGCCCCTGTAGCAGGAATGCCACCAAACAAAGAAGAAACAATATTGGCAGAACCCTGTGCCATTAACTCCATATTTGATCGATGCTTACCTCCAATCATTGAATCGGATACTACGGCAGATAGTAACGATTCAATACTGCCTAAAATGGCAATTGCAAAAGCCGGTTGGATAAGTGCCTGTATTGTGTCAAAATTTACATTTGGCAGATGGGGTATACTAAAATTATTGGGAATGTTACCAAAACTACTTTCTATAGTACCTACCGGAATATCAAATAGTTTCACCAGCACGGTGGATACTATAATAGCGACAATAGAGCCCGGTATTTTTTTAACTAATCTCTGAAAATAGATTGTTATCAAAATGGTGCCAATAGCAATTGATACGGCGTACCAATTAATATGGTTGATGTTCTCGAAATACACCTTCCATTTATCAATAAAATCAGCGGGAACTTTTTGGATACCGAGGCCCAGAAAATCATTAATTTGAGATGAAAAGATAATCAATGCAATTCCGCTGGTGAAACCAACTATTAAAGAATATGGAATAAATTTCAATAAATTCCCAAGGCGTAAAAGCCCCATACCAACCATCAAAAATCCGGCTAAAAATGTAGCTATAATTAAACCGTCAAGACCATATACTTGAATAATGCCATAAACAATTACAATGAAAGCACCTGTTGGCCCACCAATTTGAACTCTACTCCCTCCAAATGTCGAGATGATAATTCCAGCAATAATAGCCGTTATGATCCCTTTTTCAGGAGAAACTCCCGAAGCAATGGCAAAAGCAATTGCAAGAGGTAGTGCTACGATTCCGACAATAATACCAGAAATAGCATCTTTAATAAAGGTTTCCCTGGTTATCCCTTGTTTCAAAAGGGAAAAAAGTTTAGGTGTAAATTCTTTTTCCATAGTTTATTTAGAAGTCACGTTATGAAATGTAGTCTCATTGATCATGTTAGCATTATCATTTAAAATGACCAATTCGTGTTACTTGCTACATTTGAAATTTCAGCGATCAAAGATAAGTGTAATCTCATTTTTTCGAAAAAATATTACATTTTTTATTGTTCATTTCCTGAGCGAAGATTATGTGGAAGTCCAATTCAGATTAGATGTCAAAATTTATATAATCAGCAAGTACACTTGTATCACTACAATTCGAAAAGCATTCCTAAAGTTCTTGAGAAAAAAGAAGTGTCAACTACAGTTAATCTGGATGACAGAATCCAACGATTTGAAAAACTCAGAGTAATGGCCAATAACAGATAGCGATTGGTACAAACGCTGAATGAACTCACTAAATTCAATTATAATCAAGGAGATTCCAGTACCCTTTACATAAGAGATGCTTCAGGATTGGAATTTAAGACTACAAATACCAACCTGTTTCGATTGGTAACTTCCAATTTACAAGCTACGTTGGAAGACAGAAAAGTAGAATTGGAGAAAGAAATCTTACAATTTGAATTATAATTAAAAGAGCTTTGACTTTAAAAAGCCTGCTGAAAAGCAGGCTTTTTTTTGTCTGTCATTTAGTTCAATGAGGATTACTTCCGATATCGTTGAGATTTCACATCACATTAGTTTGTGATTACTTCCACACCACACCATTACCTTTTTTTGACAGCAAAACACCAACATTCATTCATTGCGTTGCGGCATAAAGCCGTTTCGCTTCACTCCACTATTTATACGCCCCACAAAGCCTGAATATTGAAAATGTGTACGCATCAAAAAAAGGTAACAGCGATGGCACTACGGGAAGTAAGTAAATCAAAAACATCAGATCATGAAATCATCACAAAAATATTATTCGGAAGTACCCCTCAAAAAATCAAAAAAGGAAAACGCTCCGGATACAATAAGTAAATCAAAGTTTAATTTAAAATCAAGTATTATGAGTACACTAAAAAACAACGTACAGTTAATTGGACATGTAGGACAAGAACCTACCATTACGCAATTGGAAAGTGGTAAGAAAGTAGCCCGTATTTCATTGGCAACTAATGAAAATTACAAAAATGCCAATGAGGAAAAACAATCCAATACACAGTGGCATACGCTGGTGGCCTGGGGCAAAGCCGCAGGTATAGTAGAGAAGTATGTTACTAAAGGCAAGGAAATTGCCATTACAGGAAAACTAACTTCTCGAAGTTATGAAACCAAAGAAGGTGAAAAACGCTCTGTCACCAAAATAATGGTTAATGAAATCCTACTATTAGGAAGTAATAAGTAATCAAAAAATAAAGAGGGCATAGCCTTGGAAACGTTTTGCCCTCTTTTCATTATTCACTTAAAAGTGTCAAACAATGAGTTACAAAGTTAATGAAATACAGATAAGTTATAAAGAAAAGATACGGACTTTACAATCCAAGCCTATAAAAAGTTCGGAGGATGTCGCCCAGGTATTATTCAAAAACTGGGATTTTCAGACCATAGGATTACATGAATCCTTCAAAGTACTATTGCTTAACAATTCCAATAAGATAAAAGGTATCTATCAGTTGTCATCCGGTGGAATAACCGGCACCATAGTAGACTTACGAATTTTGTTTGCCTTAGCCCTTAAAACCTTATCGGTGGCTATCATCTTAGCCCATAACCACCCAAGTAGTAAATTACAGCCCAGTGAATCGGATAAGCTATTGACTGATAAAATTGTTAACGCTGCAAAGTTATTAGATATTAAAGTATTAGACCATATCATACTAACACCCGACAAGCAGTATTTTAGTTTTGCAGATAACGGATTATTATAAAAGATAAGTTATGATTTACCTTACTTATAATAATCTCGATAAAGAAACCCAATCAAGGCTTCTTGTTATTTCAAAAGAAGATGTAGAAAGTCGATATGGGAAGGAACTCAAAACTTATGCAAGGGAGCACCGTTTAGACTATGAAACCTTATTGGAAGAAGAAGCCCAGCGGAACCTCTATAGTTACGACTATGTATTTAATATCTAAAACATCAAAACACACCAAATAAGCCTCTATTAAATTAGAGGTTTTTTTATGTTCAAAAGCATAAAAATGTTAACTTTATCTCGTTGGATTCCAACACTATTTTTGTGTAGCATTCTTTTTTGACTTTCACTAAGCTGCACAATTTCAGATTTGACTTTTAAGTAAACAAGCAATGAGCAATGTTTCATTGTTTGGAAATTTTGGTCCCGCTGGCGCAGGGACTAAATTGGAAAAGCAAGAGGGTAACACGGCAAGCCG
>JAGQYS010000103.1 GCA_020435965.1 Flavobacteriaceae bacterium
TTCGACCACTCTGCCATTTCTCCTAGTATGTCTCATTGGGTATCTCCAAATGCGAGTGCAAATATAAAATGCTTTTTCGTTCTATCAAATAGATTTTTTAATTATTTTATTGAAAATTTTAAAGAGAATATTAATTGAAAATGATTATAAAATCATGTGTTTTTAAAATAATATATTTCTACTTTTACTTTAAAGTATTTGATTTTGCCACTAGATTTTGACTATAACTTGCTTTACCTTATTGTTGCAGGGTTTGTGGCTGGCTTTATTAATACCATAGCTGGAGGTGGTTCACTTATAACTTTACCAGTTCTAATTTTTTTAGGGTTACCACCATCTATTGCCAACGGAACCAATAGAATAGGAATTTTTTTACAAACTTTTACAGGCGCTGTTGGCTATAGATCAAAAGGTGTTAAAACATTCCCATTTAGCATTTATTGTGGTGTTTCTGCGCTTATAGGTTCTGTTATTGGTGCACAAATCGCTATTGATATAAAAGGAGAAACGTTCAATAGAATACTTGCTGCAGTTATGATAGTGGTAGTTCTTTTAATTGTTCTGAAACCAAAAGTCAAAGTCGAATCATTAATTGAAAAAACCACTGGAAAACCATTGTGGATATCTATTGTCATTTTTTTCTTTTTAGGGATTTACGGAGGATTCCTTAATGCTGGAATCGGAATTATAGTGTTGTTGTTCTTAACATATTTCAATAAAATGTCATTAATTAAAGCCAATGCAACAAAACTAACGGTTGCTTGTATATATACCTTTGCAGCAATTGTAATGTTTATTGTTAATGATAAAATTAATTGGACCTATGGTATACTTTTAGCTCTAGGTAATATGATTGGCGCATGGATATCGAGTCGTTGGGCTGTTAAGCAAGGCGAATTTACAGTACGTATCTTTTTAATTGTAATCGTGATTGCAATGGCTATACGTTTATGGTTTTTTAATTGATTTTAATATAGACATTATTTATTCATTACTTAAAAAATAAAAACCACTTATTAGTATTTTTGTGATTATAATTTGAGACTAAATGAAGAAAGTGATTGATAGTTTAAAGTGGAGATATGCAACCAAAAAGTTTGACAGCACCAAATTGTTGAGCGTTGAAAAAATTGATACAATCAAACATGCCTTCAATCTAACTGCAACTTCGTATGGTTTACAACCAGTAAAACTGGTGATTTTCAGTAATAAGAAACTACAGGAAAGACTTGTAAAATATACAATGGACCAAATTCAATTGAGCCAAGCATCGCATGTGTTGGTATTTTGCATTGAAACCAATATCGATAAAGAATTTATAGGCAACTATTTTAATAGGGTAAAGCAAGTTAGAAACACATCAGAAGCCATACTTAATCCATTTAAAGATTTTCTAATTAATGATTTTGAACAAAAGACTCAAAAGCAAATTGAAGATTGGGCTACCAAACAAGCTTACTTAACTATGGGGAATTTAATGACAGTTTGCGCTTTTGAAAATATAGATGCTTGTCCGATGGAAGGGTTTCTGCCGGAAAAATACGACGAAATCCTTCAATTAAACAAACAAGGTTTAAAATCTGTATTAGTTATGCCTATTGGTTATAGAGCTAATGATGATATGTTTGCAGATTTTAAAAAAGTCAGGAAAGAATTGAATAACAGCGTGATTGAAAAATAAAAGGCAATAAAAGTATTTTTTAAATTAATCAGAAACAATCTTTTTCCCATTAGCTTTGAAATCGGCTCCCATTCCTGAGACGAAACCTTTAAAAAGTGTTTCTTCAAAATTACCAATAAGATCAAAATCTATATCTTGAACCACAAAAGCTCCTGATAGTCTGTTATCCAAAATTTGGAAGTTATTCAAATTAAACGATCCTAAATCTGAATTTAAATTTCCAGTATATTCACCAGATTCATTTTTAAATATGGTTAGAGTAGAAGATACATCACCTTGAGGAGTATCTTCAATAAGCAGGCTCCAAGCACCAATAAAAGGATCTACTTTTGCGCTTTTACTCGAGCCACAGCTTGATATAACAAGTACTGATACAATGGCTAAAATTAAATGAGAATTTTTCATAATATGGGTTGTTTAGAATTGAAAAATACAAAACTTATCCATGATAATATCGGATAAGTTTTAATTTTTTAATCATTTAAAAATTTCTGAATCATTTTCTGAATGCTTAATTAAATCGTAATTTTGAATCTCATATTTATAACCAAAATGTAATAGTATGCCAGGATTTGAATTATTTGGAAAGCAAGAACGTAAAGAGCTAAATGATGTTTTAGACAGTGGTGTACTCATGCGTTATGGTTTTGATGGTATGCGTAATGGCCACTGGAAAGCCAAAGAACTTGAATATGAACTTGAAAGACAACTAAAAGTTAAGCATGCACAATTGGTGTCTAGCGGAACAGCAGCAGTCTCAGTAGCTTTAGCTTCAGCAGGAATTGGAGCAGGTGACGAAGTAATTATGCCAACCTTTACGTTTGTAGCAAGTTTTGAAGCTGTTATGATGCTTGGAGCTATCCCTGTTTTGGTTGATATTGATGATACATTAACCTTAGATATCAAAGCAGTAAGTGAGGCCATTACTCCAAAAACAAAGGCTGTAATGGTAGTTCATATGTGTGGCAGTATGGCACATCTTAATGGGTTAAAGGCAGTTTGCGATGCACATAACCTTTTATTAATTGAAGATTCATCACAAGCTACTGGTGCAACATATCACAAAATTCCTTTGGGAAGTATAGGAGATTTAGGGTGTTTATCGTTAGATTTTGTAAAAATAATTACTTGTGGCGAAGGTGGAGCTGTATTGACTAATAATGAAAAATACTATCGTAATGCAGATCATTTTTCAGACCATGGTCACGACCATGTTGGTAATGACAGAGGAGCAGAAAACCATCCGTTTTTAGGCTACAATTTTAGAATATCTGAACTTCATGCAGCAGTAGGATTGGCGCAATTAAAACGTTTAGACGAGTTTGTAGCCATTCAAAAGAAAAATTACACTATCATAAGAGATGCTTTGTCAAAGATTCCAGAAGTTACTTTTAGAACCGTTCCAGAAGGAGGCGAAGAAAGCTACTCGTTTTTAAGTTTCTTTTTACCCGATTTAGAAATAGCAAGAAAAGTATCGTTGGCTTTTAAAGAAAATGGTATTGATGCTTGTTTTCATTATTACGATAACAATTGGCATTATATACGTAAATGGGAACATCTTAAAGATTTAAAAACTTTATACCCTTTATCAAAGGAGGTTAAAGAAGGTTTAAAATATCTCAATACAAAAACTTTTAAAAACTCTGACCACTACATTGGTAGAAATATTTCCTGTTTAATAAAATTGTCATGGACTGAAGAGGAGGTTAAGCTCAGAGCACTGAAAATGACTAAAATTATTAAGTCGAGCTTATAATCACTTATTGAAGCGGAATTAATAGGGTTACTTTAGTGCCTATTGGTGTTTTGTTGTCATATAAATCGGTAATAAATATATCTGAAGAGCTATTATAGTCTTTGCTAAAATGCTCTAGTCGTTCTTCAGAAAGTGAGATGCCAACTGAATTACGTTGTAACAACTTTTTCTTTTTTATTTCAGTCGATTTTTGTCTACCAATGCCATTATCAATAATGTCAATTTGCAATTGACTTTCATTAAGTTTTTGGATGTTTAAAGTTAATTTTTTGTTATCCTTTTTTAATGAAAGCCCATGCCAAATGGCATTTTCAATAAAAGGTTGAGTTATCAAAGACGGGATTTTTATAGAATTTGTATTTAAAGTTTCGTCTATATTGAGTTCAAAATCAATGGTGTTATTAAATCGTATATTTTCAATATTTACATATAGTTTAATCGTTTCTATTTCTTCTTCCAAAGTACTTTCTTTTTCAATGGTTGAAGCTAATATCTTTCTTATCAATTTTGAAAATTTATTGAGATAAAACACTGCATTTTCTTTTTCATTGTCAATTATATAACGTTTTATAGAGTTTAAAGAGTTAAAAATAAAATGAGGATTCATCTGGCTTCTTAATGCAGAAACCTTTAACTCGGCTAATTCCTTATCATATTTAATCTTTATAGATTCGAGCCTTTCAATTTGAGCTTGCTTGTTTAAAGCCTCTACGTCTTGTTCCAATTGCTTTTGTACTTTTTTTCTTAGTTCTTCATTTTCTTTAAGTTGATTGATTAGTTTGTTTTTTGCAATATCTCTCTCTTGTAAAATAAGTTTTTGTTTATGTCCTAATCCTAAAGAAAACAGTACATTTTCTAGGATA
>JAGQYS010000104.1 GCA_020435965.1 Flavobacteriaceae bacterium
AATATTCAAAAAAAATTAATTAATACTTTATATAAAATTATTTAAATAACTGAAAATAAGATATATAAAATATTAATAATTAATCATTAGTTTTTTTGCACAATAAAATCACTTTTTTAATACTGCTTTGTTTACATCATTAGCATTTATGTTGTGTTTTTGTGTTTACAAATGTAAATTATCAATTGTTTACCTTTGTGTTTTATAAATTGTTATGCAGCTAGAAGAATCTATTAAATTGCTAAAAAGGCATAAGGAGAATTCCCTCTTTCATCGTTATATAAATACAGATCATATTCATCCTTTACTTAAAAATTTAGGGTTAAATTTCACAGTGAATCAAATAGGTAATTCTGTAAAAGGCGAACCTATTTTTTCAATTACTGTAGGTAGTGGTTCTAAAAAAATATTCATGTGGTCACAAATGCACGGAAATGAAAGCACAACTACAAAAGCTTTATTTGATGTGTTTAATATTTTAAAGGAAGAAAATGGGTTTTCTAAAACCATACTTGAAGGGTGCACATTAATAATTATTCCAATTTTAAATCCTGATGGAGCACGTTTATACACTCGTTTGAACGCGAATGAAGTAGATTTGAATAGAGACGCTCAGCATAAGTCACAGCCTGAAACCAAAGCGTTGTTTGAGGTTTTTAATGCAATTGAGCCAAACTTTTGTTTCAATTTACATGGACAACGTACCATTTTTAGTGCAGGAAAAACAAATAATCCAGCAACAGTAAGTTTTTTAGCTCCAGCTCAAGATACTGAGATTACAGTAACAACTAATAGAAAGAGAGCTATGGAAATTATTGTTGCAATGAATAATTATTTGCAACAAGTTATTCCGAATCAGGTTGGTATTTATGACGATAACTTTAATTTAAATTGTGTTGGTGATACGTTTCAGAGTAAAAATGTACCTACAATTCTGTTTGAAGCTGGACATTATGACAATGATTATGCAAGAGAACAGGTAAGGGAATATATTGGCTTGTCATTAATGAGATCGCTCGAATATATAGCAAAATCTAGTATTTCTGGTGAATTTTATGAACCATATTTTGATATCCCAACGAATGAAAAATTATTTTTTGATATCATTATTAGAAATGCAAAAATTGACAATGATCCTAAAACTAAGGATATTGCAGTCCAATATAAAGAGGTTTTAACCAATTGCAAAATACAGTTTAAGTCAGTAATAGAATCTATTGGAAATCTGAAAGAAAATTTTGGACATATTGAAATTGATGCCAATTCCAAATTGGTGCTATGTGAAAATGGAGAACCACTTTTTGAAGGATACGAAAACGATTTCGTGTTGTTAAATAATGAATTATTCGCATTAAATCTTGTAAATAGTTAGTTTTTCGTGCATAATTTTCAATGATAATGTAGTATTTTTGCTTTTTATTTAAGAAAACGAAAAACTATGGGCAAGATAAAATTAGATGATATAGACAAGCAAATTCTTGATATGTTGATTGACAACACAAGAGTTCCGTTTACAGATATTGCTAAAAAATTACTTATTTCTGCTGGAACAGTTCACGTTCGCGTAAAAAAAATGGAAGACTCAGGTATTATCAAAGGCTCATCATTAACCCTTGATTATAAAAAACTAGGTTTTTCATTCATAGCTTATGTAGGAGTTTTTCTTCAAAATACATCTCAAACCCAATTTGTTTTAGAACGTATTAATGATATTCCAAATGTTACTGTAGCTCACATAACTACTGGGAAATTTAATATTTTTTGCAAAGTTAGAGCTAAAGATACAACTCATGCTAAAGAGATTATTTTTAGGCTTGACGATATAGATGGTGTTTACAGAACGGAGACCATGATTTCTTTGGAAGAAAGTATTAACGATAAAAAAAGACTAATGCATTCAATCTTTAACGAATTATAAAAATACATGAAAGCTTCCGATTTAAACCCTAATGAATATGCAGAGTATTATGCTCAGTATATTAAACAAGCTGGAAATTCTAATCTTTTAAATGTTTTGAAAGAAAGTGCACAAGCATTGAACAATTTATTTGAAACGATTTCAGATGATAAAATGAATTATAAATATGCTGAGGATAAGTGGACAATTAAAGATATTTTACTTCATGTTATTGATACTGAACGTGTTTTTGCTTACAGAGCGATGCGCTTTGCTAGAGCAGATAAAACCAATTTACCAGGTTTTGAACATAATGATTATGTTGTAGTATCTAATGCTCATAATAGGAGCAAGGCTTCTTTATTGAGCGAGTACAATGCTCAACGAGCATCATCTATTCAGCTTTTTACAAATTTCACTGATGAGATGCTGATGCAAAAGGGTATTGCAAGTGGCAACCCAATGTCTGTAAGAGCTTTAGGGTTTGTTATTGCTGGGCATGAAACACACCACAGCAACATCATTAAAGAGCGCTACTTATAAACCTAAACCTTAGATTTGTAAAAGTCGAAGGCTTCTAGGATGAGCTTATTCTCAACAATGCAATCAATTTTTGGAGATGCTATATCCTTTAATAAAACAAAATTGATATTGCCATGTGAGTTCTTTTTATCAAATTTTAGTAAGTTTATGATTTCCTGATAATCATTTTCGTTAAATGTAACTTTTCCATACAAGTCAATTATTGTAGTCTTTACATTGTTCAATTTCTGTTCTGGAAAACCTAAGAGCTTGTTAGAGATATAAGTTGCCAAGACCATACCAACAGCAATAGCTTCACCATGCAAAAGCGTTGTTTTACTAGTGTCTTCCAAAAATAAACTTTCTATAGCATGACCTAAAGTATGACCATAATTCAATGTTTTTCTAAGTCCATTTTCACGAGGATCTTGAGTAACTACATTGTTTTTAATAATCACAGACTCATAGATTAAATCGTCTAAATTAGTTAATGTTAAGTTAGATAAATCTCTGAGTCTATTCCAATAATCTTCATTTTGAATCAAGCCATGTTTAAGCATTTCAGCATATCCAGAGCGCAATTCGTTTGCAGGAAGTGTATCTAAATACGAGGTATCAATCAAAACCATTGCTCCAATATTTATGACGCCAATTTGATTTTTTAAAGCACCTAAGTCAACACCAGTTTTTCCTCCAACAGAAGCATCAACCATTGACAATAATGTTGTTGGTACATTAATATACTGTATACCTCGCTTAAAAGTAGAAGCAACAAAAGCACCTAAATCTGTAACAACACCACCACCAAGGTTTATCATTAAGGATTTTCGGTCTGCATCAAGTTCAGACAAAACGTTCCAAACACCAACACATGTATCAATAGTTTTGTGTTCTTCTCCATTTTCAATCTCAATGATTTCAATGTCGAGATCAGTTTCTAAGTTGCTCATCAAATTTGGCAAGCAGGCTTCGCGAGTGTTACTATCGACTAAAATAAAGAGTTTAGAGAAATTTGTATCAGCTAAATAGGCATTTAACTGAGGGTAGCAATTATTGTTAAAATGTATATTGTAGTGTTCTGTTTCAATAGATTTCATGAAAAATTTAGATAGCTATTTTGCTGTGAAAATAAGTAGAATTTTATTAAAAAAGTATCTAAGTTATAAATATATTTGTCTGTAAACTTATAAACATCATGACTACAGACAGAATTTTTGACAATACTGAAATTGCCTTTCAATTAAAGAGTGATTCTGAGTTGGAACGCGCCTATTTTTTATTTAAAATGATTTCGCATCAACCATTGGTTCGTATTGGAACTGCTGCTACCAATTTTGCTTTAAAAGCACATTTACCAGTTGAGGGATTGATTAGATCTACAGTTTTTGATCATTTCTGTGGAGGTATTAATGAAAAAGATTGTTTATCGGTAGTAGAAAACATGTATGACAAAGGTGTTTCAAGTGTTTTAGATTTTTCTGTTGAAGGCAAAGAAGATGAAAAGGAGTTTGACGGAGCCATGGAAAAAACCTGTGAACTTGTTGAATTTGCTCATACTCAAGATGCAATGCCAATTGCAGTTTTTAAACCTACTGGATTTGGAAGATTATATTTATTTGAGAAAAAGGGAAGTGGAAAAGCCTTGACAGAACAAGAAAAAGCTGAATGGAACAGAGTAGTAGCACGATTTGATAAAGTATGTAAATTAGGTAAAGAAAAAGATGTTGAAATACTAATAGATGCTGAAGAAAGTTGGATGCAAGATGCTGTAGATGATTTAGTTGAAAGTATGATGGAACGTTACAATACCAATGTGCCAATTGTCTATGGTACTTTACAATTATATCGCTGGGACAGATTAGATTATTTAAAACAAATTCATGAGAGAGCTAAGCAAAAAGGCTATAAACTTGGTTTTAAAATAGTGCGAGGTGCTTACATGGAAAAAGAAAGAGATCGCGCCAAAGAAAAAGGATATCCTTCGCCAATATGTGATGATAAAGCAGCAACAGACGCTAATTTTGATGCAACGCTTTCTTATATTTTAGAGCATCTGGATGACATTTCGCTTTTTGTTGGAACTCATAATGAAGAAAGCTCATATCTAGCCATGGAAATCATGGATGCATTGAATATAGCAAAGAACGACAATCGTGTGTGGTTTGGGCAGCTTTATGGAATGAGTGACCATATCAGCTTTAATTTAGCAGCGCATGGCTATAACGTAGCTAAATATGTGCCTTTTGGACCAGTTAAGGATGTGATGCCATACCTTATTAGACGTGCTGAAGAAAATACATCAGTTGCAGGTCAAACCAGTAGGGAATTAAATTTACTTAAAGCAGAAAAGAAAAGGAGAAAGGTATAAGTTTATTTAAACTGATACCATTTCTTTTTAACAGGATTTGCTCCATAACCGTAACCATAGCCATAACCACTTTTCTTTTTGGTTCCATTAAGTAAAATGCTCATGTTTGGCAAGCGATTTTCTTCATACATGGTCTGTGCTACATGCAATTGGCGTTTATCTAGGTTATTTGCACTAACTACATAAATAAACATATCTGCAAATTGGCATATCAATAAAGTGTCTGTCACAAGTCCAACTGCCGCAGTGTCAACAACAATATAGTCGTATTTTTTCTTGACCTTTTCAAAAAGTGATTTTACACGATGGCTCATCAATAATTCTGAAGGGTTTGGAGGAATTGTACCAGAAGGTATTACATCAAGAAATTCATTATCTTTTGATGTAAATATTACATCTTCAATAGACAAGCTGTCATCGCTTATATAGTCTGTAATTCCTTTTCCCCCTTTTACTTCCAAATAATCTTCAACTTTTGGGACTCTAATATCTGTTTCAATAAGCAGTACTTTTAAATTTGAAAATGACAATGACCTAGCTAAGTTAATGGAGGTATGTGATTTTCCTTCTTGGCTTGTTGTAGAGGTTACAAATATAGTATTTGCCAGATTATCGTTTTTATCTTTTAAAATAAAGCTAATATTGGTTCTTAGCATTCTAAAGGCTTCAGCTTTTGGCGAGTAGTCAACTTTAGAAATAAGTCTGCTTTTCTTTTTAGCACTTGATTGTGGAATATCTCCAATAAAAGGAGCACTTACAATTTTTTCAACATCTGCTTTAGTGTGTACTTTAGTGTCAATTAAATCAAGAAAATAGATAAATGCAATTGGAATTAGCAAACCAAGTAAAAAAGCGGCCAAATATGTAATTGATTTTTTTGGGCTTACAGGTAAGGTTGATGAGAACGCATGGTCTATAATTTTTGCATTTGGAGAAGACATGCCAAGGCTTATGGCTGTTTCTTCACGTTTTTGCAATAAATAAAGATAAAGAGATTCTTTAATACTTTGTTGCCTGCTAATATCTCTAAACTGGCGTTCTTTTTTTGGTGCAGAATAAATTTGAGAGCTAATGCGTGCATCTTCCCTGTTTAAAGTCTGAAGGGTTATTTCGTTGGCAGACCTTATGTTTTCTAAGCTTTTGCTTAGGTTTTCTTTAAGGTCCCTAATTTGATTGTTTAGGTTTATAACAGTAGGGTTTTTCTCGCTTGAGTTTTTTAGTATCCTATTACGCTGCAAAACAAGGTCATTATGGCTTTTTGTTAATTGAGAAACACCATTATCTGCAATACCAACGTTTGCTGGTAATAAATCTCCATTGTCATTGTTTTCTGATAGGTAGTCTGACATATAGTCAACAATCTGGATTTGATTTGTTGTGGCTACTAATTTTGCTTCATTTTCTTTTTCACTTTGTAGAAAAATACTGGATTGTGATCCTAAATCTGAAAGCCTGTTGGCTTGTTTCATGTTTTCGGCAGTAAGGTCCACTTGTTCTAATTCTTGGGCTACAACCTCTAATCTGCTGTTAATGAAATCTGATGTTATTTCAATGATTTCTTCTTTGTCATTAACAACATCATCATTATACTTTTCAATAAGCTTATTTATTATGTACTCTGCTTTATCTACAGAGCTTTCTTTAAGGGAGAATCTTATTATTCTTGAGTTCAGTGTTGTCTCAATTTTTATTTTATCGATATAGGTTTCTATAATCTCTTCAATAGGATTAATTCTAACTTTTACATAGCTACCAATCTTGGCTCCATAGTTTCCTAAATTTGGAGTAATTATAATATCTCCAAAGCCAGTAGCTATTTTATCTCCAAAAGAATGTTCAGTAACACCTTCTTCTCCATTTAATTCTATCAATTCATTGGTATTGTATCCCGATAGACTAAACTTACTGTCCGAAAGAAACTTTATATATAAGGTAGTGTCAACTTTATGGATAATTGAGTCACTTTCAAAAAAATTAATGTTAATTGGAGGGTTTAAATAAACCTCTTTGTCTTTAATTTTTCCTTTGACAAAGAATGACATATTTAATTTTAGGTCTTTAACAACTTGTTCAACTAAAGTTCTGGATTTTAATATTTGTGCTTCGTCTTCAATTTTACCAAAATCAGATGAAAACAACCCAAAGCCTTGAAGTGCTGAAATCTCGTTCATGGGACTGGGTTTCTTATCCTCTTGAATTTTTATTGAAGCTGTGGTTTTATATTCATAAGTTGTGTATCTCAGGTATAAATAAGCGCAACCTAATGAGATTAGTAAAAACAGAAGTATATATTTCCACTTTGAAATATATAAATCCAAGGTGTTTCTTAACTGGCTTTTGTTGCTATATACTGATTTTTGCATGATAAGTTTTCTCTGAATTTGGTGTTTACTTAATTAAAATTGCAGCAATGGTTGCTAATGTGGCTACTGCTGAAATTATAATTCCGTTATTTGGGTTGTATGATGATTGTCTCACTCTTGCACTGTTTGGCTCTACATAAATTACATCATTTTGAGTTAAATAATAGTTTGGCGAGTTGAGTACATTTACAGAATTTAAATCAAATTTTGCATAACGTTTTTGCCCTTCAACTTCTCGTATTAATAATACATTATCTCTTTTGCCATAAATAGTTAAGTCTCCAGCGAGTCCTAAAGCGTCACTTAATGAAATTCTTTCATTTTGAACTGTATAAGAGCCTGGAGCGTTTACTTCTCCTAAAATGGTGATAGTAAAATTAATTAATCTAACATTTACAATAGGGTCTTTTATGTATTCAGAGAGCTTTATTTTTAGCATTTCTGTTGCTTGTACTCTGGATAAACCTTCTAATTTTAGCGAACCTAAAACTGGAAATTCTATATTGCCATTTATGTCTATTAAATAGGTTTGCATTCTTACATTACGATTAAGCTCTAACGTACTACTGGCATTTTGAGCTACAGGAGTCAGTAAAAAAGGTGCTACAGCTTCTGGATCTTGGGCGGAGATATCTATAGTTAGTAAATCTGCTGGCTTAAATTTTATTTCATAATTGTTGCTCAGTGCCATTTCTGAATTCAATGGTTCATCTTGAAAATAAATTATGTCTTGTTTACTGGCACATGAGCCAAGAAAAACAGCTGATAAAAGTATAAACGCTTTTTTAAATCTATAAATGTTAAGTTTTGATTTCATAATTTATTTAGTTAATTATTTTTTAAAGAATCTAAAATTTCAAATTTAGAATTTTTAGAAATATATTCAGGAACCAAATCCTTTATTATAGAAACAATTTCCAAGTTTGAAGTTTCAGTACTTATTTTACATAAATTTATAATGCTTGATTCTGTTTTTTCAATATCAAAAGGTTTTGTCCTGGCAATCATTATTTTTTCGTGATATGTGTTTATGGTATTCTCGCCATCGGCCAACAACTCTTCAAATATCTTTTCGCCAGGTCGTAAACCTGTGAATTTTATATCAATATCTTCAGGATACCTTAAACCAGACAATACAATCATGTTCTTTGCTAAATCAAATATTTTAACTGATTTTCCCATATCAAACACAAAAATCTCACCTCCATTCCCCATTGTAGCAGCTTCAAGAACAAGTTGGCATGCTTCAGGAATTGTCATAAAATATCTGGTAATATCTTTGTGAGTAACCGTTAAAGGGCCTCCTTTTTCTATTTGGTTTTTAAATAATGGAATTACAGAACCATTTGATCCTAGTACATTTCCAAACCTTGTAGTAATAAATTTTGTTTTGCCTTTTCCTTTTAAGCAGCTCACATAAAGCTCGGCTATACGTTTAGTTGCTCCCATTACATTTGTTGGGTTAACAGCTTTGTCTGTTGAAATTAAAACAAATTTATCAATGCCATGAACCACTGAAAGGTTTGCAATATTTCTGGTGCCACATATATTTACACGAACAGCTTCGTAAGGGTTGTTCTCCATTAATGGTACGTGCTTATATGCTGCTGCGTGAAAAACAATTGAAGGTTTATACTCTTCAAATATATTATGCAATCTTTTTTTGTCTTTTATGTCTGCAATGATTGGAATAAAATTATCTTGATCTCTATATGCAAATTCCTGCTGTAGTTCATAAAGAGGAGATTCGGCAATGTCTACAAGAATCAACTTTTTATACTTGTAGTTTGAGAGTTTTCTGGTAATTTCACTTCCAATGGATCCTGCTGCACCAGTAATGAGAATGACTTTATTCTCATATTCGTGTTCTAATTCCGGGTTTAGTATGTGAATAGGTGCTCTGCCAAGTAAATCTTCAATTTTTACATCTTTTATTTGCCCAACACTCAAATCTCCATCAATCCAGTTTTGTATAGGTGGAACGATTTTAACCTTCAGATTCAGGCCGAATAGATAGGTGGTAATTTCTAATAAGCGCTTAGGTTCGATACTCTGAATTGATATGATTACTTCATCAATATCAATTTTTTCAAGAGTGCTTTTTGTTATATCTTCAAGGCTATAAACAGGTAATAAGTTTATTTTTTTGCCTATCTTTTTAGAATTATCATCGATGAAACCTAAGACAAGATTATTTGTTTTTGTGTCATTAGTAAGTGCATCGTATGTGATAAGCCCAGAAGTTCCTGCTCCATAAATGAGAACGCGCTTGACATCTTGGCTATCTTTAATAAGGTTATGGTAAACAGATTTAACAAAGAATTTTGCACCAATCAAGAATAAGAAATTCAACAGAAGATGAATATATATAATTGATCCAGAAAACTCTAATACACTATTAATTTGAAATTTTCGACTAATAAAAGTGGTAATTAACAGTATGGTTGCCAGAATGTTGGCTCCAATTACAATATTAACAACGTCTCTAAATCCAGTATAACGAACAACACCTTTGTGTGAGCCAACGAGTATAAAGCTAATGATTGCTGCCAAAGAGACAAAAGGCATTTGTTTTAAAACATCAAATAAATCAAAATCAAATTTGAAATTATAGCGAATAAAATAGGAGGCTAGCAGAGTAAATAGCACAACAATAACATCAAATAAGAGGACAAGCCATTTTGATGCATATTTTTGAGATATTTTTCTTAGTAGTTTACTAACCATGACCTAAAAATAAGATTTTATTATTGAAATAATCCTATCCAATTCATTTTCAGTTAAATTGGAGCCACTTGGCAAACACAGACCTCGCTCAAAAAGAGTGTCTGAAACACCATTAGTATAACTTGGTGCATCTTTAAATATTGGTTGTTGGTGCATTGGTTTCCAAAGCGGTCTTGTTTCTATATTGTTTATTTCAAGCAATTGTCTCAGTGCTTCTCTAGTTTTTAAATTTGGAGTTAAAATACAACTCAACCATCTGTTTGAAAAACTGCCATTAGGTTCGTTTAAAAATTCAATATCACCAATACTATCAAGATGTTCTTTGTAAAACTCAAAATTTTGCCTTCGTTTAGAAACATGATTATCTAAAACTGTCATTTGCCCTCTGCCAATTCCAGCGACGACATTAGACATTCTATAGTTATAACCAATATTGGAATGTAGGTAGGACACATCTGCATCGCGTGCCTGTGTTGCAAGAAAAACAGCTCTATCTTTTAAGGCTTTACTTTTTGAAACTAAAGCACCTCCTCCTGAAGTTGTAATTATTTTATTGCCATTGAATGACAAAATAGAAATATCACCTAAAGTGCCACATTTAATTCCTTTAAAAGTGCTGCCTAAAGCTTCTGCACTGTCTTCAACAATTGGTATTTGATAAGTGTTGGCAATCTTGTTAATTTTTTCTGCATTGTATGGCATTCCATATAAGTGCACTGCTATTATTGCTTTAGGTTTTTTTCCTTTTAGCATTCTGTCTTTAATGGTTGTTTCCAATTGCTCAGGACATAAGTTCCAAGTGTCTTTTTCACTATCTACAAAAACTGGAGTAGCACCTTGATAAACAATGGGATTTGCAGATGCCGAAAACGTAAAACTTTGGCATATAACCTCATCTCCATGCTCAACACCTAAAAGAACCAATGCTAAATGTATAGCAGCAGTACCTGAACTCAGGGCTGCAACATGAGTGTTTTCATTTAGATATGTTTCTAAATCTTTTTCAAATCCGGAAACATTTGGTCCCAATGGAGCAATCCAGTTTGTAGCAAAGGCATTTTTTATAAATTCCTGCTCTTTACCACTCATGTGAGGAGATGAAAGCCAAATTTTAGGATTCATAGGTTAAATTGTTTAGTAATAAAATTACCACAATTTTTATGTTTATTGAGGGATTTGGAACATAAAAATAGGTGTCACTTTTCTTTTAATGCTATTGATAAACAAATTTCAATGCAAAAGAATTGCCATTAACTATTCTTTTATTTATTGGTTAAATATCTATTAATAAGAGGACTCGTTCAAAATAAAGACGATAAAAAGCATGTTTTTACGAGGATTTGGTGCTAAGTTATTGTTTTGCTGATGCTTTTAGCCAATAAACCTCCAAGATAAATAATGCGTCCGCAATGCTCTATATGCCAAAGGGCTGTTGAATTTACCATATTTCCTGCTAATAATGGTCCAGCTATATACAAATTTGGAGATGCTTGCATTTTTTCATCGATTAGAACCCCTCTATTAGATTCGTTTGCAACACATAGTTTGCTTTCTAATAGCTGGTCTAAGAGAGGTGATATTTCTTTTTGGTTTAATGTTTTACCACCTGTACAATTAAAAACAACGTGAATAGTTTCAGGGAACTCTATTGGTTCTGAGTCTCTGCTCTTACTGTATGTAAATTTTAAACCACCTATATTTTCTTGTATGATTGAATTATTGTAATAACCTTTTATATTTTTAAGTTTGTTTTTAGACTTTAATTTATCAACCACATCTGTGTAGTGTTTTCCTGCTCTACGTTGACGTTTACCAATTTCGTTGCCATAATGGCAAGCAAACTGAATCAATTCATCTGAACTTAATTTGCTTAAAAGTGATGTAAACCCATTTGAAATTGGGACTTCTGTAATGGCAGCACCATAATTTAATTTATCAGCCTCATCTAGGTCTTTGTTCGCAGCTTCATATATTTCTAGGGCTTTCAGGCTTTCTTTGGTTTTTAATTTTAGTAAGTTTTCTGGAATAAAAGTGGTATTTCTAGTAAACTCATCTTGCGCAGAGTTTGGCAATTCACCTTGAGGTGAAATCACATTTATATTACCCAATTTCGACTTTATTTTCTGTCTGTCATTCAACTTATAAATCATTTCCATAGCACTTGCATTGGCTCCAATAATGAGCACATTGCTTAGTGTTGGCTTATTACTTATAAGCTTTTCAATTTTATCAAGATTATCAGGTAGGCTTAAGCTATAAGGGTTGTTTATTAAGCAACATGAATTTTCAAATTGGTTCACTTCTTTGTCTGTCCATAAATTACGTTTTGGTGGTATGCCAATTGAAAGCACAACTCGTTTTGATAGTAGTGGTTGCTCATTGTTTTTAAATTTAATATTGTATACACCATTAGTTTTATCAATGGCAATAGCTTCATCTTTGATATGATTTATAACAAGTTGATTTGTTTTTTGATATTCACTTATGGCATTTTCAACTTTTTCCTTTATATAAACACCAAAAAAACGTCTTGGTATGTATATGTCTTCCCATTTGTTGGTAGCTATTTCTTCTTTATGAGTGTTTATCCAATTTTCTGACAAATCACCACCTTGTTTTTCAAAGTCCTCTAAAAGTGCTTTTTTGTTTTTTGACAACCATTTTATGAAAGAATCTCTTTCGTTTCCAACTGGTAAAAAATCTGCTAATGAAGTGATAAGAAGTGCGGTTGAACCAGAACGTTTGCCATAAGCTAAACCTGTAAATAACTCTTCGTTTTCTTCAACAATGGCAATTGTTAAGGCTTCTTTTGATTTGGATTTGTTTTTTAATTCATCCAGTAATGGAAGCAAAGTAAATGATGTTGAAATACCTGAACCTATGAATGTTAGGTCTGCTGATGTTATGCTGTTGTTTATATTTATTGACATATTAAAAGTGTCTTTTGGTGATATTATTTTTTTCTATATAAAGGGAAAAATCCTGAATCATTACTATCAGATGTATGTTTGATTGATAGTTCATCATAGATTTTTTTATTTATTATTTTTTTTCCTACGATAAATGGATAATCATCATTTGGAAAGAACGTTTTTTTGTAAACATATATACCATCTTCTTTTCCTAAACCACCACCAAGCACATAATATTTGAAGCCTTTGTTATATCCCC
>JAGQYS010000105.1 GCA_020435965.1 Flavobacteriaceae bacterium
ATAGTTATTGGTTAATGATACACGTTGCTGTTATTGTTGGTAGTTACGGTCCTTTTACCTTGGGAATGATTTTAGGCTTGGTAAGTTTAATATTAATGATTTTCACCAATAAAGAAAACAAGGAAAAAATGCTAATCAATATTAAAGAGCTTACTATTGTTAACGAAATGTCTTTAACTGTAGGTTTGGTTATGCTTACCATAGGTAACTTCCTTGGTGGTATGTGGGCAAACGAAAGTTGGGGACGATATTGGGGCTGGGATCCAAAAGAAACCTGGGCATTAATCAGTATTATGATTTATGCCTTTGTAATTCACATGCGATTAATTCCAGGGCTTAGGAGCAGATGGACGTTTAACTTATGGTCTGTAGTTGCGTTTTCATCAATTATTTTCACTTATTTTGGAGTTAATTTTTACTTGGCTGGATTACATTCGTATCAATCAGGACAGCAAGTTGGAAGTATTAAGTTTATAGCTATAGCAGTTTTTATTGTATTTGTTATTGGTTTATTTTCCTATAGAAAGTATGACAAATATTTTAAAAAGTAGATATTTATTTTTTTGACTTTTGCGGTTAATAGCAAAAATTTCTTCTTACTTTTAAATCAATAACATTTAATTGTAAAGATGAAACAACTAATCATTTTATGTATTGCACTAATTTTATGTTTTAGCTGCAAAAACGATGTCAAATCTATAAAAGTAGAACAGTTAAAAATTGATACTTTACAAGGCACTTCTTTTTTTAATAAACCATTAATAAGAAGACAAGTAGATGCTAAAAGAGATTCGCTTCAAATAGTCAATTACAATATTGCACTAAAGAATTATAAAACGGATTCACTAAATGTAGACCATATAGTTTGGCTAGGACGAAGAATAGCCTATTTAGGCGATTATAAAAAAGCCATTGAAATTTACACAAAAGGCATTGAGCTTTATCCTGATAACGCTAGACTTTACAGACATCGAGGACACAGATATATAACGTTGCGTCAACTGGATAATGCCATTAATGATTTTCAGAAAGCAGTCCAGCTTATTCATGGTAAAGAAGATATGATTGAAAAAGATGGCATACCTAACTCACAAAACATTCCTTTAAGCACTTTGCACAATAACATTTGGTACCATTTAGGATTGGCTTATTATTTAAAGAATGACTTGCCAAACGCACTTGGAGCTTTTCAATCTTGTTTGGAAAGCTCAAATAATGATGATATGCAAGTTGCAACTAGGCATTGGCTTTATATGATTTTTAGGCGTATGAATTTACCTGATGAAGCAGCTTTAGTTTTGGAGCCAGTTCATAAAAATATGACCATTATTGAAAACGATGCTTATTTTAACTTGTTGCTATTTTATAAAGGAGAGCTCACTATAGATGAAGTGTCTGGAAATAATTCAACAGGATCAAGTGAGGCAGCCAAATATGGTGTTGCGAATTGGTATCATTACAATGGAGAAATAAGCGAAGCCAAAAAGCAGTACCAGCAGCTTGTTGATACAGGAAATTGGGCTGGGTTTGGATATATTGCCGCAGAAGCAGATTTGAGTAGGATGGAGTAGGATTGTTGCTTATTTGTCAAATTCAAATAATTTTTCAATATTTGCTGCACTATGATTGTTTAAGTATACATCCAGTTTGTCGAATTCTTTATCGACCCTTATTGCTAAACACCTAATGTGTTTAGCTATGTTTATATTTAATCATCATTTATGTCATCCAATCTTATTTCAATAAAAAAATTTTTCGAGTACTTTAAAATAGCTGTTTCAGGTAAAGAAGAAAGCTTTACAACAGGTAGTATTCGTCGTGCCATTTTTATGCTCTCTATTCCAATGATCTTAGAGATGCTCATGGAATCCATCTTCGCCATCGTTGATATTTTCTATGTCTCACAAGTTAGTGTCAATGCTGTGGCTACCATTGGTTTAACCGAATCTGTAATTACACTCGTTTATGCTATTGCCATTGGCTTAAGTATGGCTGCGACTGCTGTGGTTGCTCGTCGTGTAGGTGAAAAGGATTTAAAAGGTGCTTCGCGAGCAGCAGTTCAAGTTATTTTTCTTGGTACAGCTGTTGCCATTGGTATTAGTGTCATTGGTATACTATATCCAAAAGAAATTTTGGGTTTAATGGGAGCAGAACCTGATCTAATTGAAGAAGGTTATGGTTACACACAAGTGCTTTTAGGTGGTAATATTACCATCATGCTTTTATTTTTAATCAATGCTATCTTTAGAGGTGCAGGAAATGCTTCAATAGCTATGTGGACGCTTATTCTGTCTAATGGTTTGAATATTATTTTAGATCCAATTTTCATCTTTGGTTTTGGACCAATAGAAGCTCATGGAGTTGAAGGTGCTGCGATTGCAACCACTATTGGTCGAGGTAGTGCTGTGGTTTTTCAATTAGGAATCTTGTTTTTTGGATATAGCAGAATTAAGATTGCTGTTAAGGATTTGGTGCTTCAAGTAAGTGTCATGTGGAACTTGATTAAAGTTTCCCTTGGAGGCATTGGTCAATTTTTAATAGGTACTTCCAGTTGGGTATTCTTAATGCGTATTATGAGCGAATTTGGCAGTGAGGTACTCGCAGGTTATACCATTGCAATTCGTGTGATGATGTTTACCTTAATGCCTGCTTGGGGAATGAGTAATGCTGCTGCGACATTAGTTGGTCAGAATTTGGGAGCTAAACAGCCTGAGCGTGCTGAAATTTCGGTTTGGATTACAGGAAAATACAGTGCTATTTTCATGTTATTGGTCTCTATTGTGTATTTGGCATTCTCACCACAAATTATTGGCTTATTTACTCAAGAAGTTGAAGTTATAAAAAACGGAAGCCTTTGCTTACGAGTTATTGCAGCTGGCTATTTGTTTTATGGTTATGGTATGGTCATCATCAATGCCTTTAATGGAGCAGGTGATACCAAAACACCAACGTATATTAATTTTGTATGCTTTTGGATGTTTCAATTGCCATTTGCCTACCTTTTGGCTATAACTTTAGATTATGGTCCTGTTGGTGTATTTGCAGCGATAACTTTTGCCGAAGTGCTTATAGCCATCATTGGTATGATTTGGTTTAAAAAAGGGAAATGGAAGTTAGTTGAGGTTTAATTTTCTTTTAAAGGAAAAAGCTTGAAATTTTTTGAAAAGCAATGTCATTAAAGTTATCTATCAATAAATCTGCTTTTGAATAATCTTGTTTTTTGGAGTGCGGACTTTTAAATCCTACACAGTAAATTCCTGCTGCTTTAGCTGCTGTAATACCATTGGTTGAATCTTCAATGACTATACATTCAGATTTTTTATATCCAGCAGTTTGGGCTGCTTTTATGAAAATTTCTGGATGTGGCTTAGAAGCCTTTAAATCGGCTCCACTTAATTTTGCAATAAAGTATTGATTCAGGTCAAATCTATCAAATACATTGTTTATAGTTACCATTGATGCAGAAGATGCTAAAACCAAAGTTATTCCATTATTGTGATAATCTTTTATTAAATCTAAGACGCCATCAATAAGGTGCAAATCTTTGTCAGTTTCAAAAATGGTTTTAAAATATTTCCTTTTTAAGGCAACTAGTGTTTCGGGTGTTTCTGAAAGACTAAAATGGGAGCAAAGTTTTCTGCATATAGTAATAGTAGATTGTCCAGTAAATGAAGCATATAATTCATCTGACACATTAATATTGACAGCATCAAACATTTGGTAATAGGCTTTACAGTGTAAAGGCTCAGTGTCTACAATAACACCATCCATATCAAATAAAACAGCTCTTAGCATTCTTTTTTTTGCGAAGATAGAAAAAAGTACTAGCTTAAAAAGATGTTACTTCGTTTACTTTGCCAACTTCTAAATTCAGTTTCAGGTTACCTATTCTGACTCTTACCAATCGTAAGGTTGGGAAACCTACAACAGCCGTCATTTTTCGTACTTGTCTAAATTTGCCTTCAGTTAATGTTATAGAAATCCATGAGGTTGGACCATGTCTTTCATCACGAATCTTTCGTTCTTCGATAGGGTATTTCTTTAAGCTTTCTATTTTGGCAACTTTGCAAGGCTTCGTATTATAGGGCTTACCATAAATGCTTATGATAACACCTTTTTCTAATTCTGTAATAGCGTCTTTAGTGATTAATCCATCTACTTCAACATAATATTCTTTTTCCACTTTATGACTTGTAATATGATGGCTCATTTTTCCATCTGTAGTGAGTAATAACAAGCCTTCAGAGGTTTCGTCTAATCGTCCAACAGCCATTGTGCCATCTCCAAAATGATAAAGTTCACCAAGTAACTTTTTGTTTTTGCGTTTGCTTTGGTTGTTAACAAATTGGCTTAAATAACCATATGGTTTATGTAATATGTAATGATAATGTATTTCTTCTTGCATTTAGGGAGCAATGTATAGCTTTTTTCGTAATTTAGAAACGTCTTAAACAACTAGATATATGTCAAAAAACAATCGAGGCGAAAACACCATTTGCACACATACAGGAGAGGTAAAGGATACGGCTTTTAAAGGAGCTGTATCTCCAATATATATGGCATCATCATATGAATTTATGGATGTAGATATAAAACGTTATCCACGTTATTTTAACACACCAAATCAAGATTATTTAGCCAAAAAAATTGCAGCACTAGAACATGCTGAATCAGCCATGATTTTTAGTTCAGGAATGGCAGCGGTTAGTACAACTTTGTTGGCTTTTTTAAGTGCTGGAGATCATATTGTATTTCAAAACGATATTTATGGTGGTACTCGTAATTTAGTTGAAGAACAGTTTAAAAGATATAACATTGCATATACGTTTACAGAAGGTTTACATGTAGATGATTTTAGAAATTGTATTCAGCCAAACACAAAATTAATATATATTGAAACACCTTCAAACCCATTATTAAAACTGGTAGACATAGAAGCCATCGGTAATTTGTGCAAAGCAAATGGACTATTGTCTGTAATAGATAATACCTTTGCAACACCAATTATTCAAAAGCCTATTGATTATGGAATTGATATTGTAATTCATAGTGCAACCAAATACTTCGGAGGACATAGTGATATTAGTGCTGGAGCAGTAGCAACAAAAAAAGAGCATATAGACACTATTTGGAACTTAGCTAAAAACCTTGGTGGTAATTTAAGTGATTTTATGGTCTGGATGTTAGAGCGTAGCATGAAAACTTTGGCAATTCGAGTTAAAGCACAGCAAAAAAATGCTAAAAAAATAGCTAAAAGACTTAATAAAAATGAAGCTATTGGTTGTGTGTACTATCCAGGACTTAAAAGTCATCCAGATTACAAACTAGCCAAAAAGCAAATGAAAGGTTTTGGAGCCATGTTATCATTTGATTTAGCTGATGGATTAGATGCAGAACAATTTTTAAAATCATTGCAGCTCATAAAACCATCCATGAGTTTAGCAGGAGTTGAGAGCACTATGATTTTACCAGCTATGACATCCCACGCTTTGCTAACACCTGAAGACAGAGCAGCACAAGGCATTAAGGATGGATTAATTAGGTTTTCTGTTGGGTTGGAAGAAGTTGATGATTTAATGGATGATATAGAGCAAGCGCTTAGTACTGTAAGTAAATTAAGCTTAGTAAAATAATAATATGAAATGAGCCATAATTGTGACATTTATAGAAATCTAGTTATTATTGGCGAATTACATCTGACAAATAAAGAAAATTAAAAACGAACAGATGAAATTAGATATATTAGCTATTGGAGCTCATCCAGATGACGTAGAATTGGGTTGTGGAGCAACACTAGCAAAAGAAATTTCAAAAGGCAAAAAAGTAGGCATCATTGATTTAACAAGAGGTGAACTTGGCACTAGAGGAACTGCTGAAACTAGAGATGAGGAATCTGCTGAATCAGCTAAAATTTTAGGAGTAGTCCTTAGAACCAATATGGAATTTGCTGATGGTTTTTTTGTTAATGATAAGCGACATCAAATTGAGCTTATTAAAATGATTAGAAAATATAAGCCTGAAATTGTGCTCTGCAATGCCATAGATGACAGACATATAGATCACGGAAAAGGAAGTAAATTGGTTAGTGACGCTTGTTTTTTAAGTGGTTTACTTAAAATTGATACAAAAATTGAAGATGATGATAATTGGCAAGAGCCTTGGAGACCAAAACATGTATATCATTATATCCAATGGAAAAACATAGAACCTGATTTTGTGGTTGATGTTTCAGGATTTATGGATAAAAAAATGAAAGCTGTTTTGGCTTATAAAACACAATTTTTTGATGCCAAAAGTAAAGAACCAGAAACACCAATATCAAGTAAAAACTTTACTGATAGTATTGAATATCGAGCACGTGACTTAGGAAGACTAATAGGAGTGGAGCATGGAGAAGGGTTCACAACAGAACGATATGTTGCAGTTGATAGCTTATATAATTTAAAATAATTATTAAAAAACCTTTGTAGAAAAAAGCGAAATAATATACATTTGCACACGCGTTTAAAAACGTATTAAATGGTGGTTGTAGCTCAGTTGGTTAGAGCGCCTGATTGTGGTTCAGGAGGTCGTCGGTTCGAGACCGATCTTCCACCCAAAAAGACAAGGCTTCTTAGAAATAAGAAGCTTTTTTTGTAGCATTAACTCAAATAAAAAAAGCCTTTCCAATAAGAAAGGCCTTTTCAATTGATGTATAAAGTGTTAGTTTCCAGCAGTTTTGTCTACTGCCTTATCTACAACAATTCTGGCTGGTCTGTTAGCAAGTTCCCAAGCTGTGTAGAATACTAATCGTGTTCTGTTTTCTAACAAGTCGTATTCAATTTTATCTGGAGTGTCACTAACCTTGTGATAATCGTCGTGGGTTCCATTAAAGTAGAATATAATCGGAATGTTGTTTTTAGCAAAGTTGTAGTGGTCAGATCTGTAATAAAAACGGTTAGGATCGTTTTCATCATTATAAGTATAGTCAAACTCAATGTTTGTATACTTTTTGTTTACCTCTTCTGAAAGGTTATGTAACTCTGTACTTAACTTGTCACTTCCAATAAGATATAAGTAATTTCTATCACCTTCTCTTTTTGGGTCAATACGACCAATCATATCTATATTTAAGTTAGCTACTGTATTTGTTAAAGGTACCAATGGATCAATATCAGTATAATATTGAGAACCTAAAAGTCCCTTTTCTTCACCAGTAACATGTAAGAAAATTACAGAACGTTTTGGAGCTTGCCCTTTATCTACAGCGGCTTTAAAAGCTTCGGCAATTTCCAGAACAGCCATTGAGCCAGAACCATCATCATCTGCACCATTAAAAACTTCTCCTTTATCGTTTACACCAACATGGTCTGAATGAGCGCTGATTATAATGTATTCATTAGGAAATTCACTTCCTTTCACATACGCAGCCACATTTTTAGAGATCATTTGTTTGCTGTTGCTTTTTTGATTTAAAGTTATTTGTTTAGAAAGTGTTTTTGGTGTGTTTGAGCTTAGTAAATTGTCTTCAATGGAGTTTGCAGTGGCTTCAGTTATCATCATATACAGCATTTCATTGGGTTCGTCTTTATTAGACTCCAATGATAAACCAAGTGAGCTGTTTGATTCGGCTCTGTTTTTATAAATTGAAGCATAGAAATTAAACGCAGCATCGTCTACAATTAAAAAAGCTGCAGCTCCATTAGCTTTGGCAGCATCACGTTTAAAGCTACGAGCAGTTCTTCCATTAGAAGACCATCTGGATTTTTCTGAAGTACCAGAAACCATATAAGTCCCGTCTGTGTTTGCAGGTTCACCTTCTTTAGCGATAACTACTTTTCCTTTAACATTTAAGTTTTTATAATCACTGTAGTTTTCATCATCTATTCCATAGCCAACATAAATAATTTCGTTTGCGTTAATAGATGCCTCTGCTGATGCAGATAATGATACAATGTCTGTAAAATAAGAAAGCGATTTTCCAGCCAAATTAACATTTACCTCTGGTGTGTAAAGTTGTTTGAATTTTACATCTTGGAAATAGCTGCCATTGGCTTGTAGTGGAGCAATATTGTCTTTTATGTAAAAATCTTTAATGTAATTTACAGCTATTTCATGTCCAGCTTCTCCAGTTTCCCTGCCTTGAAACTCGTCTGAGGCATAAGTGTATAACATGTCTTTTAATTCGGTAGATGTAATGGTTTTTGCAAACTCTGTAACATCTAATGGAGCTGTTTTTACAACTGTTTTTTGTGCACTTTCTTTAGAAGAACCACATGCAATAAGTAATGCAGTTACACCTAAAATAAATATTGATTTTTTCATCAGTTTTTGTTGTTAAATAATAAGATGTGCGATATTACAAAAAACTAAGACCTAATGTGAATTTTGCTCATTTCTTTTAACAAACTTTAACACATTTAGTTATCAAGTTTTATTCTGTTTTCCTGATTGGCTAATTGCCATGCAGTAGCAAAAATTAAGCGTGTTCTTTTTTCAAGAAGCGGATAGTTTATTTTATCTGGTGTATCTGAGGGTTTATGGTAATCATCATGCTCTCCATTAAAATAAAAAATTACAGGAATATTATGACTGGCAAAGTTATAGTGATCAGACCTATAATAATAACGGTTTTGGTCTTCCTCGTCATTATATTTATAATCTAGATCTATGTTAAAAAAGGTGTTGTTTATTTTTTCAGAGATATAATGAAGCTCTTTGCTCAGCCTATCTGCTCCTATAAGATAAATGTAATTTGGGTTTTCTTCGTGCCTTCTATCAACACGACCAATCATATCAATATTAAGGTTGGAAACTGTTTTGTCTAATGGAAAAATAGGGTTGTTTACATAATACCTAGAGCCTTGAAGCCCAGTCTCTTCTGCTGTAAGATGTAAAAATAAAATGGATCGTTTTGGCCCATGGCCATCTTTTTTGGCCAGCTTAAATGCTTGAGCCATTTCCAAGAGCGCAACCGTTCCTGAGCCATCATCATCTGCGCCATAATATATATTACCATCGTCATCTATGCCTTCATGGTCTAAATGTGCAGATATAATTAGAACCTCATTTGGTTTTTCGGTACCTTCAATGTAAGCAACTACGTTTTCTGAATCATTGTAATCTAAACCTAAAGTTTCTTTAGGGATATCTTGAAAATATTCATCATTTTTTATTGGAGAAGTAATATTTTCTGAAATGTAATAGTCTTTAATGTAATTTGCTGCCAATTTTTGACCTTTTGAGCCAACTTGCCTACCTTCAAATTCTTTTGAAGCGAATTTGTATAGGTGTTCTTTTAATTCGGTTGATGTTATTGTACTAGAATATTGTTTGATTTTATCAGGCTGGTTAACTACAATCCCATCTTTTATATTTTGGATTTTTTCTTTATAGCTCAGTGTTGCACAAGAGCCAACTATTGATAATAAAGAAACGCAGACAAAAATTTTCATTAATTAAATATATTGATATCAAGCAAATAACGTAAAAAAAATGTTAACCGTCAATTTCAATATCTTCTAATTCTTCTAATGTTTCTTCGTCACTTTGTTTTTGTAACTCTATAGTTTCTTGGTCTACCTCAATTTCGTTGGGCTTAAGGGCATTGTATATAGCCAAACCGAGTGAAATAGTGATTATGGCAAAAAGGACTTTGATAATGGTTGTGCTTTTGCCTTCTTTTTGAAGTAATTTAAAAGCTATAAGTCCGGAAACAAATGCAGCTATTATTGGAATTAAAGCAATGTAGCCAAAAGGAAGTATAGAAAAAATTAAACTAATAATTGTTAAAATAATACTTAATGTGATTACTAATACTCTCATAATATTTTAATGTTTTAAACCTGTTGCACTTTGTATTTTAAGCTCGCCATTACCAACAGGTACCTTAAATTTTGCGTAAACAGGAATCTTGTTGGCATCAGCAGTAAGCCATAGTAAATTATTGTTTTCTCCTGATAATATATCATTGTTATTTAAAGATATAGATAGTTTATAGCATTCTTTTTTTCCTATGTTGGTTGAAATTGTTTCTTTGCTCAACAAGGTAATTTTCATGCTTGTTTCTTCATTGTCAAAAAGTATTGTAAAATTATCAGAACTACCAATAGCTGCTTTATGGATATCTAAATTTCTAATGTAGTATATGGTTGTTACAATATCATTTGTTTTACTACCAATAGTAAGATTTTTGTTCTCACTCCAAAACGTCCCATCTTTTCTTCTTTTGGTTTTTACACTTTTAACTTTGTTAAGACCTCTATCAAAATTGTACTGCATTTTTTTGTAATAACCACCTTCGTTAATCTCACGTTTATGTAAATAAGGAATTAAATTTGTAGGATTTACATAAGTCTCATAAATATCGTTTATTTTAAAAAAATTATCCCATTTGCTATAGGTCTGGGCTTTGCATCGTAATCTAAGCAAGGTGGCCTTAGACGTTTTCACTTCATTGGTTTCCATGGTTACTTGTGCTAAATCTGTCATTAATCCAGACATGTTGTAAGAGGCAGTAAAGGTTAGTTTTTCTCCTGCTGCAATAGTATTGTTTTGACCTTTTACAGCAAAAGAAAACAATACTGTGATAATTAATAAAATGCGGCTCATATAAGTTTTTTGTTAATAACGAAAATATTACCATTTATTGTGCCGAAAATACAATGCTTATTCAAAGTTTACAATTTTTTAGTGAAAAACAATCAATTAATTATTTTAACTGATTTTTATCATAGTTTTTGCATATCACGAAAAGTAATTTAGAATTATATTTCTAGAGCAAAATAGGTTGCTGTTAAATAATTTATAAATAACTTTAGTACATGAAAACAATTTTATTGCCTACAGATTTTTCAAAGAACTCATTAAATACGATTGATTTTGCAATGAATATGTTTAAGGGGATTGACTGTGCATTTTATATTCTCAACGTGCAAAAAGCATCGTCATTTGTGTCTGATGATTTAATGACGGCCTCACCATCGGTGAATCTATATCAAGCCATAATTGATACAGCCAAGAAGTCCTTGGATAACTTAATAAGCACCATTAAATCAAAACATAACAATACTAATCACGAGCTTATACCTATTGTAGATTACGACAATTTCATTGATGCCATAAATCAAATCTGTGAGGTTAACAAAATAGAAATGATCATTATGGGAACCAAAGGTGCCTCAGGTTTAGAGAAAACGATTTTTGGAAGTAATACTGTAAGAGTAATGCAAAGAAGCACGACACCTGTTTTGGCAATCCCTGACGACTATAAGTATAAACATTTTAAGAAAGCCGCCTTTCTTTCAAATTATTTAACAGCTTATAGAAATGATGATTTGTCAGTTTTTCTCGAAATAATAGGCTTGCATAAACCTAGTGTTGATGTTTTGCATGTATCTCAAGGAGAGGCATTAACAGCTACTCAAAAAGAAAACATAAAACTACTGGATGGATTTTTAGCAGAGATTTCTCATAATTTTGTTGAACTAAACGGTGATGATGTTTATAAGGAAGTGAACAATTTCATTAAGCTAAACAAGATTGATTTATTGGCCATGGTAAACAGGAAGCATTCGTTTTTTGAACGTTTTTTATCAACCCAGAAAGTAGAAGATTTTGGTTTTAACACAGACATTCCGTTTTTGGTTATGCACAAACAGGAATCTCTGTAAAAATTCATGATTAAAATGAAAAGGTCATTCACAAGCTTTTTATTGCATTATTTTAGCAAATAAAAAAGGAAAAATATTTTGTGATAGTTTGAAATCACTATAATAGGCTGTATTTTTGTTCTTCAAATTCCATAACTAGAATATTATGAGAAACATATTGATTTTATTGGTATTTATTACTTTAACACTATCCTGTAAAAAAGAACAAAAAGAAGTTAAAGAACCAACTCAAATGGAACGTGTTATAGCAGTTCATGATGAAGTAATGCCCAAAATGGGAACCATAGGTAAGTTAATAAATGAGTTAGAATCAATGGTTGATAGTACTTCTGTTGGAAAACAGTATGAAGTAGCAATTGAAGATCTAAAAGAAGGCTACAACTTGATGATGGATTGGATGAAGGGTTTTGGCGATAGATTTGATTCTGAAGAAATCATGGAAGGTAAAGCTCTCACTAAAGAAAAGGAAGCATGGCTAATAGAGGAGGAGGAGAAAGTTAATATTATGAAAGATAAAATCTACAGTAGTATTGCCAATGCTGAAAACTTATTAAAAAAGAAAAGCAAGCAGTAAAAAAATATAGCATGAAATAAAGCCCTTTGGAGTTAATATTCAAAGGGCTTTGTATTTAAATTAAAAGTTATATTTTACAACCTTCACTTTCTTTTTTAATACCTAACTTCACCAAAATAGTTTCCAATAAACACCATTTTGTAAAAGCAGATTGAATTAAGTTTGCGCCAATAAATACAGTAAACCACATCCAGTTTTGGTTTACATAATATGTAAGTACCACGCTTAACAATACCATCGTACCAACGATAACTCTAAAATATGTATTTAACATGTTGTTTGATTTTTAAGTTTATATAAATTTTTCAATAGGAACCACAATCGCCTTGATTGGATTGTTAGTTTCTAGATGATTGTTAAATTCTTTAATTAAGCCGAAAAGCAACTCAATGTTTTCTTCTTCAGTAAACGAGAAAAACATACTCGATTCATTCCCTACTTTTTCACCTGAAAACCAATTAGAAGCCAATAAAACAGATGATCCATTTTTATAGCCATCGATTTCAGAACTGCTGAAGTTGTGAATATTCGCTTTTTTGAAAAGTTTCAAAATATCTTTCTGAAACGCTTCGACTGCTGTTACGATTACTAATTTCATATTTCTTGTTTTAATGTCGGTTTGAGCGCCATAGAGAACCAATTTCTACCATTAGACAGCTTAAAGGTCTCGACTGCCTTCAACCAGACAGATTATTTATAATTCTTCTTCTCTATCATATAGTACACCAATGGCACTACCAACAAGGTTAATACGGTTGAAACAATAGTTCCTCCCATTAAGGAGATGGCCAAACCTTGAAAAATGGGATCAAACAAAATCACAAACGCTCCAATAACAACAGTTCCTGCCGTTAACAAAATAGGTGTTGTACGTACGGCTCCAGCTTCAATGGCTGCTTGTTTTAGTGGCACTCCTTCAGCAGTTCGTAAA
>JAGQYS010000106.1 GCA_020435965.1 Flavobacteriaceae bacterium
TATACATTTCACTTTTTTCTTGATGGAGCTTCCCTAAATTGGTAAAATCTGGTTGAAACCATACAGAAGCTTCCAATTTTATATCCAATCCGTTAGATGAGAGGACATTCATTTTTTCTAAAACTTCTTGTTGTCGTACTTCGTAAATGTATACTTTATTCCAAGGAGCTACAATATGAAACCCTTCGCCTAAAGGTGGTTCATCTGTAACTACACCACCTCCAAATGTTTTATACAATACTCCTGCTTCACCAGAACCTATGGTCACGGCAGATTTTGCTATTAGTATTATTAAAACTATAAGTGTGAAAATGATTGGAACGCCAATCTTTGGTAATTTTTCCATGTTATTTTGTTGTTTTAGTTTTTAAATAAGTCCGTTGTACTTTCTCAAAAACCACTCAATTGATAGACTTAATGCAATGAGAGCCAAGAGGATTTTAAAATCTATCAAAGGTACGATATTTTTTGTACTCTTTTGAATGGTTGCATAACGAGAATCGTTTAGTAAATCTGAAATTAAATCATCTGTATTTGCTATAAAATAACTTGAACCTTCACTATTAGTAGCCAACTGCTGTAGTTTTGTTACATTGGCATTTAAAAATTGTTGCTCAACATTATAGTCAAGTATTTGAAAAGAGCCAGAAATTGAAACTTCTCCATTATTTGCCCTTACAGTATAGTCATATTCACCTGCTGGAAAACCGCTTAAGTCTGCTTGGTAGTTATTGTTTTTTAGTATGAATGGTACGATGGTTTCAGTTTCGGTTTCTTTATGTTTTGTAATGATGTTTATACTTGCTTTTGCATCAAACTCATAATTTTTATTAAAAAATTGCGCTGAGATAATAATATTACCATTGCCATTATAGAACGATTCGTGATCTACATTGAGTCGGCTTCTTTTTTTATTTGTAGCCAAGTATTGCACTAATTTTCCAATAAAGTTATCAAATTGTTGAAATGATTTATCATTTAAATAACTTTGGGCTCTCCATTTCCAAATGTTTTCTCCAAGTAAAACAGCTTCACGTTTACTATTATTTTCAAAAGTGAGCAGTAAAGGTAAATCTGTGAGTGTATTGTTTACTTTTTTATATAATAAAATCTCAGCAGTTGTATTAAAATTGATATCACCAAACTCAGAAACCAAAGGTGGAAATGAACTAAAGTCTAAATCATCAATAATAAACGCAGTGAAGTTTGGGTTAAGTGTTGCTTGATAATCTTCAAACTGTTGTGTAATATCCAATGAATAAATGTTTTGAATTTGATTTAAGAACGACCATTGTGTTTTGCTTCCAGCGATGATAAACTTATTAATACCACTGTTTTCAATAACCTCAAAGGCTTGACGAAATTTAGAATTTGGTTGATAAAGAATAGCGAGTTGAAAATTACCAACAGTATTTAAAAACTCATTTGGAGTTACAATAGAAACCGAACGTTGCTCGTTACTTTCAATTGACTTTTTAAGCATTCCTAAATCAGGATGAACCATATCACTCACAATCGCTACATTGGTTTTTTGGTCAATGACTTCAACAGCAAAAGGCTTGCTATTATTTATCGTATTCTTTTCATTATCTAAAGCCTCTAATCGTGCTGTATAAGAATTAACACCTACTCTATTGGCTGGCAGTGTGAAGTTAATGGTACTTGCATTATCGGTTTTTGAAAAATTTAGCGGTTGCCTGAACACAATTGAATTACCAGAACTCACAACCAGTTGTGTACTAATGGCATCATTACCATTGTAGGTTGCAATAATTTCAACCGGAAAATTGTTTTTTAAATAAGCATATTTATTGACATTCAACTGTTGGATTTTTAAATCTGTATAAGTTATTGTATCACCCAAAATAATTGGATAAACGGGTTGTCCATAGGCCTTTAAATCATATTCATAATCGTAACCATAGGTTTGATTGCCATCAGAAATTAAGATTGTTGGTGATATGTCTTTGTCATAAATTTGACTTAAATCATTAAAGACTTTTGAGATGTTTGTTTGCGGTTTTGAAAATGAAAGCGAATCGATGGTTGTGGCATTCAATTCATTCCCAAATTCATAAAAACTAAGATTGAATTTTTCTTTTAAATCACTGTTTGCATCTAATCTTGAAAGCAGATTTAACGCATTTTTATTTTGCTCTAAATGATTGATTGATTGTGAATTATCAACAGCTATTACTAAATTTGGTTTAACATTATAAAAGGCTGTTTTTTCAAACTTTGGATTGATAATCAATAGTAGAATTGCAAAAATGGTGATAAAGCGTAAAAAGACAAAAACTGTTTTTAATCTATTTTTCTTTACCTTATATGCATATTGAAACAGCGCTATTAAAAGCGCTGAAATTCCTGCAAGAATAATAAATACTAGAGTTTGTGAACTCATTAATTATTTAGTGATTTTATGCATTCAATAAATTGAAAACATTTATTAAGTTAACATTCCACCATCAACATTCAAAGTTTGCCCTGTAACATAAGCACTCATATCGCTTGCTAAAAACACACAAACATTAGCTATATCTTCAGGTGTTCCACCTCTTTTAAGTGGAATAGCTTCTCTCCAACTATTTACTGTGTCTTCATCTAATTTTCCAGTCATTTCTGTTTCTATGAATCCTGGAGCAATAACATTACTTCTAATATTACGTGAACCCAGTTCTAAAGCAACAGATTTTGAAAAACCAATAATTCCAGCTTTAGAGGCTGCATAGTTTGTTTGTCCTGCATTTCCTTTAACTCCTACAACAGAACTCATGTTAATGATTGAGCCTTTACGTTGCTTTAACATGGTACGTTGAACGGCTTTTGTCATATTAAACACAGATTTAAGGTTCACTTCAATCACTTTGTCAAAGTCTTCTTCCGTAATTCTCATCAAAAGATTATCCTTTGTGATTCCAGCATTATTTACCAAAATATCGATGCTTCCAAATTCTTTAGCTACTTCATCTGCTAATTCTTGAGCTTGATTAAAATCTGCTGCATTACTTTTATATCCTTTGGCTTTTATACCAAGCGCATTAAGTTCTTTTTCTAGTTCGTTGGCAGCTTCTACTGACGAGCTATATGTAAAAGCTACATTTGCTCCATGTTCTGCAAATACTTTTGCTATGCCTTTACCAATGCCTCTACTTGCTCCTGTTACGATGGCTGTTTTACCTTCTAATAATTTCATCTGTAAATGTTTATTGTTTTTTAAATGTCAGATGGAACACCTTAATTATCATTTTGTTTAATGTTGTAAAATTAATAATAGGTGTTTCACTTCTAAGATAATTTGTTAGTATATAGTTGTTCATCAAATATAGCAATTACAAGTTGCATCAAATAAAAAAACCTCACAAAATCTTATGAGGTTTTTAACACTATATCTTAATATGTATTAAACTTTTAGTTTAAAACTTCGGCAACTTTTTTACCGATTTCGGCTGGCGAATCCACGACGTGAATTCCGCAGTCTCTCATAATTCTTTTCTTAGCTTGAGCTGTATCGTCACTTCCGCCAACAATAGCACCAGCGTGTCCCATTGTACGTCCAGCAGGAGCAGTTTCTCCAGCTATGAATCCAACCACTGGTTTCTTGCTTCCACTGTTTTTGTACCATTGCGCAGCATCACCTTCTAATTGACCACCAATTTCACCAATCATCACTACACATTCCGTTTCTGGATCATTGATAAGCATTTCTACAGCTTCTTTTGTGGTTGTTCCAATAATTGGATCACCACCAATTCCAATAGCAGTTGTAATACCTAAACCTTGTTTTACAACTTGGTCTGCTGCTTCATAGGTTAAAGTACCTGACTTAGAAACTATACCAACTTTTCCTTTTTTAAACACAAATCCAGGCATGATACCTACTTTAGCTTCTTCTGGAGTAATAACTCCAGGACAGTTAGGACCAACTAAACGGCAATCTTTACCTTTTATGTAATTTGATGCAATGATCATATCTGCAACAGGAATTCCTTCAGTAATTGTGATAATCACTTTTATCCCAGCATCAGCAGCTTCCATAATAGCAT
>JAGQYS010000107.1 GCA_020435965.1 Flavobacteriaceae bacterium
AGCATCAAAGACAACATTGTTGAAGGATACGGCAGACGTCGTTATAAACAAGATTTTATTAAGTTTTTAGTTTACGCCCATACATCTTTATTAGAATGTATGTCACAATTAGAAATGATACAGCAAATTTATTCCGATTTAAAGACAAAAGATTTGCTAAAAAATATGATATTTTAGGAGTCAAACTATTCAGGTTTATTACCTATGTAGAAAGCGAATGGAAGAGTTAATTTGCCAAACCGATAACCGATAACTGACAACATCTAGCTTACTTAAAATACTTTATTAAATACATATAGCGTATCATTAAAGCTATGAGTAACGGAATTAAAGTCACCGCAAAGACTTGTACGCCAACGATCCAATGAAATACCAAAAGGCAGAGCATGATAATTATAAACTTTAGGTATCTGGAAAACCAAAGATTGGGTTGTTTTCTGCATAATTGACCAAGCATAAACACATTGAGCGCAAAGGCCCAAAGCAGATTGTAATTGTGTGCTGTGGCACTATGGTCTGTAGCAAACCATAACAGCAATAGAAAAATACCAATAAGTCCAGTTAATGTAAATAATATTATGTCTAACCATTTGGTGCGCTTGTTCTTTTTGTAGTCAGAATAGGTGATCCAGAGGATGCCTAAGGCTATTAGGCTTAGGATCACTAAAGGACTTGACCATAGATTGGAGGCTGTGTTTTTTTCTTTTTCAGTATAAAGTGTTTCACTTTTACTTACCAAAGGGTCTCCATTTTGAAGTGTTGCTTTTGCAAAAAACTTATGGATGTTTTCAGGTAAAAACATTTGTTCTTCAGGCGACGCTTCCCTGTCTATCACAGAGCCTAAAGCAATATCAATGCCCAAACTTCCCCAAGAATTTTTGTTGAGGTTGTTTTGAATGAGTGTTCTGAAGCTTTGTGCTTGGTAATCGTCAGGCTTTTGAAAGCTAATCCCCTTGTTTAAGGCTGAATTGGCTACATCACGTATTTTTGTGGCGCAATTATCATAAAAGAAGTCATACAAATACGCTCTGTTTTCAGGTTTGTAATTGTTTACTAAAAAATTGTAAAGGTTTTGTTTTTCGGCTGCATTAAGGTTTAAAGTTTGCTCTTTAATGCTTCGATTAAAATAGACATAAACCCTATAAAAATCATTGAAATTGTCTTTACTTATGAGGTAGTTGAGTTTGCCTTGCGCAAATTTTAAATAGAAGTTTGGTGCATCAAAATCATACTGACCATAGCCAAACACAACATCTAGTCCTTGTGCCTTATCCTTAATTCTAAATCCGCTATGACCAAAGGCATCGTTTAATGAGGTGCCTGGTCCAATAGTTAATACACTTATTTCAGCCGTTGGTGATAGGGTCTGTGATACTGAAATTTGAAAGCTGAAAAGACATAAAAGGATTAAGAAGCGCATTTTCATCTGTTATTATTTGTTGTTTTAGCGGTGAGATGTAATGCCTTTATTATTGGGATAGTTATCAAACTTATTAATATGGCATTTCATAAGAAAAATATTATCTAAAGATACTAAAATCGAGCTTTAAGGAAAACACGTTAGAGTAGAGTGCTACACTCTGGTCGCCAATATCTGTAAAGGCATAATCCAATTGAATGCCACGATATTTAAACCCAACACCAAAGCTAGGTTGAAAGGATAGCTGCTCGGAATTGTCTATTTGCAGTTCGTTTTGAAAGTTGCCCATTCCTGCACGTAAAAAAACGAGGTCTGTATAGCCAAATTCAAAGCCAAGTGCTGGATTGATACTTGCAAAGGAGCTGGAAATGATATCGTTATTCTGCTCAAAGCGTACATTTAAATCCAATTCGGTTCTCAGTGTGTAATCATAATTAAAGGTAAATAGCTTGGAAATTCCTAATTGTAATTTCGGAATGGTAATTTCTGTACTTTCAGGAACTTCTTGGTTTTGCCCTTCTACGGCATCTTGTATTTGTGCTAATTTATCATCATCAAAAGACCAAGCATTAAAGGTGGTTGTAATGTCGCGAACCATCAACCCGATTTGCCATTCGTTACCTGTTTCAAACTGAATCCCTAAATCGAGACCAAATCCCCAAGATGAGGCAAAATCACCTATCACACGACGAATCACTTTAGCATTAACACCATAGTTTAAGCCATCAATAGGTAATTTTCTAGCATAGGAAAAAGTAAGGCCATAATCGGCAGCCGAAAACAAATTGATACGATCGTAATTTACGTTGCCTTGTTCGTCGATCAGTTGAGTGGTGTCTAAGATATCGTCTACCCCAAACCTTATAAATGAGATAGCTATAGAGCTTCTATTGTCTAAGGGTTTTGCAAAAGCGATGTAATTGTAATTGGCAATATTGGCGAAATAACTGGAGTGCATTAAGGCAATTTCATTGTCCTCCAGATGCACTAAGCCAGCAGGATTCCAGTAGCCTGAATTGACATCAGCAGTATGTGCTACTACAGCATTGCTCATGCCTAAAGCAGCAGCGTCAACACCAATATTCATGAATTCATTGGAGTATTTTCTGGCAGTTTGCGCAAACCCCATCGACGTACTTAAAAGCAGTAAAACGAGTAATCGATTATTCAACAACAAAATTTTTTACAAAGATGCATAATTCACATAATAAACTCTAATTTTTGGTACTTATTGTTAAGTTGCAACCTTAATCTGAAATAGTTTATTATTTTTACTTCAACTAATTCTGTGATGCCTTGAAAAAACACATTCCTAATTTTGTTACGCTTTTAAATGTTTTATGTGGAAGTATTGCTGTGTTGTTTGCCGTAAATGGAAACATGACTGCAACGGCCTTCTTTGTGTTTTTAGGGATCTTTTTTGACTTTTTTGATGGTTTGCTGGCGAGAAAACTCAAGGTGCAAAGTGAATTGGGCTTGCAATTGGACTCCTTAGCAGATGTGATTACTAGTGGCTTGGTACCTGGATTGGTGATGTTTCATTTATTGAGTTTAACGGTTGATGATTTTAGTTTAAGTCAGAGTATTGTAGATAAAACTAACGGAATGCTTTGGATTGGAGGGAAAATTCAGTTACTACCTTTTTTAGGTTTACTCATCACTTTAGCTTCAGCTTATCGATTGGCAACTTTTAACATCTCAACCAATCAATCCGATAGTTTTATTGGTTTGCCAACACCAGCCAACGCTTTATTGATTTTGTCATTGCCATTAATTTTGGAGTATCAGAATAATGATTTGATAAACAGTATTATCTTAAATAAATGGTTTTTGATTGCTGTAACTTTATTAAGCAGTTTTTTGCTCAACTCTAAAATTAAACTCATAGCTTTAAAGTTTAAAACTTGGGGTTTTAAAGACAATGCTGCCAGACATCTGCTTATTGTTTTATCGCTAATACTTTTGATTGTTTTTAAATTTGCGGGTATTCCTTTAATAATCATCCTTTATATTTTGATGTCTATATTTAATAAATAAGAATATGTTATTAAGCAACCTTTTTAGCATATATGTATCTACAAAGAAAGTATATATTCAAATTATGAAACAATATTTTTTATTCATTGCTATTTGTATTGCATTTGGAAGTTGTTCTCTTGACGATTCGAAAAATAGTGAAGTAAATTTAAATGATGACATAAGTATAGAAGAAGAATTAATCTCAAGTATTGATTCTATTAGTCAACAATTAGAGGGAACTTGGTTATGGCTATATTCATCAGGTGGTATTGCAGGAACAATTAATACACCTGAATCAACTGGTTATACTGCTAAGTTAGAAATTTCTGATGGCATAGTTAAAGGATTCAGAAATGACAGTTTAATTTATGCAAAAAATTATTCTATTATAATTCACAATTCAACAAACACAATCGAACCACATCTTGATATAGTTTATGAAGGTGGAGCATTTCCTCAATATTTTATTGTAAATGAAGATGAATTAGGACTTGTAGATGAATGTTCTGATTGTTTTCAAAGTTTGTATAAAAGAGAATAAAAACTATCTTGCCTCAGTATTTTTACCTTAAAGAAACTTATTAAATGGCTTCTGGATTTTTTGCACTACTTGACGATATTTCTGTATTGATGGACGATGTGGTCACCATGAGTAAGATTACTACCAAAAAAACGGCTGGGATTCTTGGTGATGATTTGGCTGTAAATGCAGAAAAAGCATCAGGATTTGTATCTTCTAGAGAATTGCCTGTGCTTTGGGCCATTACCAAAGGATCTTTTCTTAATAAATTAATTATTTTACCAGTAGCTTTTCTGCTTAGTGCCTTTTTACCTTGGGCTGTTACGGTGATTTTGGTTTTAGGAGGTGTGTATTTAGCCTTTGAAGGTGCCGAAAAGATTTATCATTATGTAATACCTCATCGTCATGACAAGAGCGAAAAGGTTTCGGCTGCCTTGCCTAAAGAAACTGTTTTGGAAATTGAAAAAAGTAAAATAAAGTCGGCTATTGTAACGGATTTTATTTTGTCTGTTGAAATTGTCATCATTGCGCTTGGTACTGTGGTTGGCGAAGACCTTCTGTTTCAAATCTTAGTCGTTAGCATAGTGGCAATTATTGCCACTGTTGGTGTTTATGGTATTGTTGCCTTAATTGTGAGAATGGATGATTTGGGCTTGCGATTGGTGCAAATGAGCAATGGCAATAAGGGATTTTTAAGATTTGTTGGAAATGTATTGGTTCAGGCTTTACCAAAGGTTATTAAATCACTTTCTGTAATTGGTACTATTGCGCTTTTGTTGGTTTCTGGAGGTATTTTTGTACATAATATTGATTTCTTGCATCACTTCTTAGAAACTTGGCCAGGATTTATTAGGGATTTTATGGTTGGTTTGGCTGTTGGTGTGTTGGCGCTTTTGCTGTTTAAAGCTGTGAAAGGACTTATTCAGATGGTGAATAAGAAGTGAAAATGAAACCACCTCGTCTTTAGTTTCTTTTAGTGAAACTAAATCCACTCCTCCTTGTTCCTGCGCTTTCAGCCTTCGTCGCAAACTACTTCGTCGAAGTAGGCAATGCTATGGAACACAAGGTGAAAAGGAGGAGATTTGTTTTGATGTCTAAAACTCCAATTTCTTTTTACGTAGCTCAAAATTCTTACCAAGGTATACTTTACGCACCATTTCATCGGCAGCGAGCTCTTCTGGACTTCCTGCTTTTAGAATACTGCCTTCAAACATGAGGTAGGTTCTGTCTGTAATAGCTAAAGTTTCTTGTACATTATGATCTGTAATAAGGATACCAATGTTCTTTTTGGTAAGTTTGGCTACAATGCGCTGAATGTCTTCAACAGCTACAGGATCGACGCCAGCAAAAGGTTCGTCTAATAAAATAAAGCTTGGGTCTGTAGCCAAAGCACGTGCAATTTCTGTACGACGACGTTCGCCACCAGATAATAAATCGCCTCTGTTTTTACGTATATGACCTAAGCCAAATTCTTCAATTAACGATTCCATTTTATCATGCTGCTCCTTTTTAGACAGTCTCGTCATTTGAAGTACGCTTAAAATATTGTCTTCAATACTTAACTTTCTGAACACAGAGGCTTCCTGAGCTAAGTACCCAATACCACTTTGAGCACGTTTGTACATAGGGTAAGAGGTAATTTCTTTATCGTCTAAATAGATTTTACCACCATTAGGTTTAATGAGTCCAACAATCATATAGAATGACGTGGTTTTTCCTGCTCCATTAGGACCAAGGAGTCCAACAATTTCGCCTTGGTTTACTTCAAGGGATACATCTTTTACCACTTTTCGTCCACTGTAGGACTTCATTAAATTATCAGCTCTTAATACCATATCTGTGTATTGAATGCTAAAAATAGTAAAATCATATTATCTACTCTATTAGCATTGGCAATTTATAAATTATTTAACCTTGTTTTTCTAAGGCGTCCCAAAATTCATAAGCACGACGCAAATGCGGAATTACAATGGTGCCACCAACTAAAGTTGCTATACCAAGTGCTTCTATAACTTCTTCCTTTTTAAGTCCTACTTTATAACTGGTTTCTAAATGGTACTTAATGCAATCGTCGCATCTTAAAACAGTTGAAGCGACTAAGCCTAACAATTCTTTGGTTTTAACGTCTAAAGCACCAGCCTGATAGGCATTTGTGTCTAAATTAAAGATGCGTTTTATGATTTTGTTGTTATCGGCAAGAATCTTGTCATTCATTTTTGCACGATAGTCGTTAAATTCTTCAACTATATTAGGCATGTTGTTTTTCTTTACGTTTTTGATTTTTGATTACAAGTTTCGAAATATAAATGCTTACTTCATACAAGATAAGTATTGGTATGGCTACAATAATTTGACTTGCTACGTCTGGTGGTGTAATAATGGCAGACAGAATCAGTACGATAACCAAAGCATATTTTCTGTATTTCTTTAAAAACTCCGGAGTGACCAAACCAATTTTGGTCAAGAAATATATAATAATAGGTAGCTCGAACACCAAACCCGATGCAATGGCTGCAGACCTTACCAAACCAATATAGGAACCAATGTCTATTTGGTTTTCTACAAGTTCCGAAATGCTGTAGTTTGCCAAGAAGTTGATGGACAATGGCGTTACAATATAATATCCAAACAAGACTCCAAGAAAAAATAAAAGTGAGCAAACTATAATAAAACCACGAGAATGTTTGCGCTCGTTCTCATGCATTCCAGGACTAATAAATTTCCATAATTGATAAATCACATAAGGAAACGCTATAATGAAACCAGCATAAATAGAGGTCCACACATCTGCCGAAAATTGTCCAGCCATGGTTCTGCTTTGTATGATCATAGGTAATTCTTCTGCACAAAATGTAGTATCTACATTAATAAATTTTGCAGCCTTACACAACATGCTATAGGTTGGGAAATCCATTTCTTTTGGAGCAAAAATGATATACTTAAAAATAGACCTACTAAAAATAAAAGCCAATGTACCCACAATCATAATTGCCGATACAGATCTTATTAAGTGCCATCTTAAATCTTCCAAATGGTCTAAAAAAGACATTTCGTTTATATTCTTTTTCTGTTTCTTTGCCATTATATAATGCCTTCTTTGATTAAGTCATGTAAATGAACAACACCTGCGTAGTTGCCGTTTTCTTCAACTAATAACTGCGAAATACCATGTGTTTCCATGAGTTCCATAGCATCAACAGCCATGGCATCGTTGTCAATACACTTAGGATTTGCACTCATAATATCCTTGGCAGTGTAAGCACTAAAATTATCAGTCTTACTAAGCATACGTCTTAAATCACCATCAGTAATGATGCCTATAACCTTATTGTTCTCAACTACAGCAGTAACACCGAGCATTTTTTCAGAAATTTCTATAATGATATCCTTAACACTTGTGCTTTTACTGACTTTAGGTTTTTCGTTAACAGAAGATAAATCACTCACTCTTAAGTACAATTTTTTGCCTAAAGCACCACCAGGATGGTATTTGGCAAAATCTTTACTTGAAAACCCTCTCAAATCCAATAGGCAAATAGCAAGTGCATCACCAATAACCAATTGAGCAGTGGTACTTGTTGTTGGAGCCAGATTATTTGGGCAGGCTTCTTTCTCAACATAAGCGTTTAAAATATAGTCTGCACGTTGTGCCAAAAAGGAATCTTTATTTCCTGTAATGGCAATCATTTTGTTTGGGCCATTATTAATAAGTTGTACTAGCACTTTAATTTCAGGTGTGTTTCCGCTTTTGGAAATACAAACAACAACATCATCTTTTAATATGAGTCCTAAGTCACCATGAATAGCATCAGCAGCATGCATAAAAATTGCTGGTGTTCCTGTTGAATTTAAAGTTGCTACAATTTTGTTGGCAATAATGGCACTTTTACCAATTCCTGTAATAATAACACGTCCTTTAGAGCTATAAATGAGTTGTACAGCATGGGCAAAATCATCATCCAATAAATGTGCTAAATATGCAATAGCCTCACTTTCTTTAATGATAGTAGTTTTAGCAAGATTTAAGATAGATTGTTTTGTACTCAAAATTTACAATTTTTGGTTTGATGCATATAAAGATTTTACTATCTTTAAATGTTACTACAAAAAAACGAAAAAAAATTATGAGAGGTCTCTTATAAATTGGAAAAAGAATAATTAATTAAATTTTTATTCAATTTATAACGAGTAATTTTATCAATTGAGGGATTAATGAATATTGAAGTTAATGATTTAAGAGCAGCGCTAAAGCACTATTTTGGTTTTTCAACCTTTAAAGGGCTGCAAGAACAAGTAATACAAAGTATAGTTTCTGGAAATAACACCTTTGTTATAATGCCAACAGGAGGAGGTAAATCGTTATGTTACCAACTTCCTGCATTAATGCAAGAAGGCACAGCGATTGTGGTTTCGCCATTAATTGCATTAATGAAAAACCAAGTAGATGCCTTAAGAGGAATATCTCAAGAGGAAGGTGTCGCTCATGTTTTAAACTCATCGTTAAATAAAACGGAAGTTAAGCAAGTAAAGTCTGATATTCTAAACGGAATTACCAAACTGCTTTATGTAGCACCAGAATCGTTAACCAAAGATGAGAATGTTGATTTTTTACGTGATGTAAAAATTTCGTTCATGGCCATTGATGAAGCACATTGTATCAGTGAATGGGGACACGATTTCAGACCAGAATACAGAAACCTGAGACATATCATTAAACGTATTGGTGACGATATTCCAATGATAGGACTTACGGCAACAGCAACACCGAAAGTTCAAGAAGATATCCTTAAAAACTTAGGAATGACTGATGCCAAAACCTTTAAAGCATCTTTTAACAGACCCAATCTGTTTTATGAAGTACGACCTAAAACCAAAAATGTAGATGCAGATATTATTCGTTTTGTAAAACAGAACGAAGGAAAATCGGGGATTGTATATTGCCTTAGCAGAAAACGTGTAGAAGAATTAGCACAAGTGTTGCAAGTCAATGGCATAAAAGCGGTGCCTTATCACGCAGGTTTAGACGCTAAAACCCGAGTGAAGCATCAAGACATGTTTTTAATGGAAGATTGTGATGTGGTTGTGGCTACCATAGCTTTTGGTATGGGAATAGATAAACCAGACGTTCGTTTTGTAATTCATCATGATATCCCAAAAAGTATTGAGAGTTATTATCAGGAAACTGGTCGTGCAGGACGTGATGGAGGCGAAGGCCATTGTTTGG
>JAGQYS010000108.1 GCA_020435965.1 Flavobacteriaceae bacterium
TGGAAATAAGTAATATTCAAGAGAATCCTTTTTCTCTATTAAGAAAATTTCCTTTATTAAACTTAATTCATTGTGGATTTCCCAAAATTCTTTTTTTTCTATAAATTTATTTAGAGTTAAATATTCAATAGTATCAATTTTTACACTTTTACGTAACTCATCAATATTATAATAATCAATATTATTTTTAACTTCTGAATAAAATGAATTAAATATTTTAAACTCAAAATAATCACATATAAACCTTTTATCTTTGCTTTTAACAATAAAACCTGTTGTAATTTTATCATCTTGTTGACTAAAAAATGGTTTGTCAATCATTAAATATAAAACCTCTTTTTGCGAAAAAATATTTTGAGTTAAAAAGAATATTGAAATCAATAAAAATTTCTTAATCATAATTTATTATTTTAATTAGTACAATTAGGTGTGTATTTTTGTCTAGCTGCATTTTCAACGTAATTTTTATTTGCCAACTGTGTTGGGTTATTTAAAATATTATTTATGAACTCTTGCGTTTCTTCCAATCCAATCCAAGTTACAAGATTCATTAATTGATCTAAAGTATATGGAGTTCCTGATGCCATAGGGTCACTATTAACATTATTTAAAAAATCATTACTAGTATCATTTAATAATGAATGTACATCAACCAAATTCTGTGCCATTTTAGTTCTATAATTCAAAACTGTAAATAAATCATGATTCCATTGACTTTCTCCAGATGATGTAGGATTATTTATATAGTAATCTCTATATTGACTTACTAAAAGAGCAAATAAATAGTCATAAGTAGTATATGTAATCGAACTATTGGTAAAATTAGGAAAACCAGCTGTATTGAACGTATTAATTATTCCTACCCTTGCTACCGCTAAGCTCTGCTTAGTGGCAACAAATAAGCAAAAGTTCAACCCAAAAACCCAGTACTATCAATCTCTAAAACCGTATGGTCGTCCTGAAAGTTTCTTGCGCTAGAATATTTCCAATCTACAGGATTTGTTACAAAGCCACTTTTTACAGGATTATTGTGAATATAGTCTATTTTTTGTTTTATTACAGATTCACTCCATAATTCAACAGGCTGATTATGATGTTGCCAAAATTGATACTTAGAACTGTTGCTCTTCTTTTTTGCCGCACGCTCAAAAAACCATAACAAATATTCTTTTCTACTTTCTTGTGGATTAGTTTCAATAGCTTCAATCAGTTTTTTTGCTGTATAACTTTTAAAATCCCTTAATAACCCTTCGGGATTATCATTATCCGATCTAAAAATTAAATGCACATGACTTAGCATAAAACAATAAGCATACAATTCCATGCCTTTTTCTGCTCGACAATACTTTATGCTTTTTGCTAATACATCAAAGTATATTTGCCTAGTAAAAACATCTAACCAATATACAGTAGCAAACGATACGAAATATAATCCTGACTTATTATGGAATTTATAGTTTCTACTCATAAGTCTAAATTACAAAAAGCATTAACATCCATAACATTTAGATTTTAACAGCTTCTAATTTATTACTGATTCTGCCACTAAGCGGAGATTAGCGGTAGCCAATGAAAAATAATAGTTCTATTCTGAGACGCTTTCTTCAAAGGTATTTTAATTTTAAGGCGCAGGATTAGGAATCTGAGCATGAATGGCATTTATTTTCGCAAGTAAGTCTTCACTTAATTCTACATTGATACTATCAATATTTTCTTCCAATTGCTCTAAAGTAGTTGCACCAATAATATTAGCTAATACAAAAGGTTGCTGGTTAACAAAGGCTAGTGACATTTGTGCTAAACTCATATTATTGTCTTCAGCCAAAGCCAAATATGCTTTGGTTGCTTCTGTTGATTGCTCGCTACTATACCTTGCAAAACGTGGGAATAATTTTAATCGTGCATTATCTGTTGCTGTTCCTTTTATGTACTTGCCAGACAGTACACCAAATGCCATAGGAGAATAGGCTAAAAGCTTTACGTTTTCACGTATGGCAATTTCTGCCAAATTACCTTCAAAAGTTCTGTTTAATAATGAATAAGCGTTTTGTATACTTATCATTCGTGGTAAATTATGCTTTTTGGACTCTTCCAAATAACGCATGGTTCCCCAAGCTTTTTCATTGGAAATCCCAATATAACGGATTTTTCCTGCTTTAATCTCTTTGTCCAACTCATGTAGCACTTCATTAAAATTATCTTCCCAGGTATCATTGACATCGTGTTTGTAATCTCTTATTCCGAATGTATTAGTGTTACGCTCAGGCCAATGCAACTGAAACAAATCTATATAATCGGTTTGTAGTCGTTTAAGCTCTTTATCTACTGCATCTTTTACAGAACCTTGCCTAAAACCTGTGGTTCTAATATGTGCTACGTAATCGCTAGGTCTTCCAACAATTTTGCTGGCTAAAACTATCTTATCACGACGTCCTGTTTTCTTGAACCATGTGCCAATAATTTCACTGGTTCGTCCACTGGTTTTTGGTGCTGCTGGGACTGGATACAACTCAGCAGTGTCAAAAAAGTTAATGCCCTTTTCAAAGGCCATATCCATTTGCGCATGACCTTCGGCTTCTGTGTTTTGATTTCCCCAAGTCATTGTGCCTAGGCATATTTTACTAACTTTTATATTGGTGTTTGGTAAGGTTGTGTATTTCATAAATTTAGATGTTAGAACGCTTCGCTACTAGATAAAATATATTAGATTAAGGGTTAAAGATAAAAAACCTTTCAACTCTATTTGAACTGAAAGGTTTAAACTTTTTAAGTAATTCTTTGCGTTAGCGATTGAAGCATTTGTTGGAGCTCCTCGCAGAGAGCGACTGCTGAAAGCGCGACCCTTGTGGTAACGCCAAACTACTAATTATCGTTTAACAGTTTTGAAAGTTCATCTAACTTAGGTGTTAAAATCACCTCTATACGTCTGTTTTTGGCTTTGCCTTCGGCTGTGTCGTTAGTTGCAACAGGAGCATACTCGCCTCGTCCTGCAGCTGTTAAATTCTCTGGATTGATATTAGCATTTTCTCTTAAAATATTTACAATGGCAGTAGCTCGTTTTGTAGATAAATCCCAGTTGCCACTTAGCTGTCCATTTCCTGTATAAGGCACATTGTCTGTATGCCCTTCAATTAAAATGGCAATATCTGGATTATCAGCCAACACATTACCAAGTTGTTGAACTGCTTGACGACCTTGACTACCAACTGCCCAACTTCCAGATTGGAATAACAATTTGTTTTCCATTGACACGTAAACTTTACCGTCACGAAGTTCAACGGTTAAGCCTTTGCCTTCAAAATCAGTCAACGCTCTTGAAATGGCATTCTTTAAATCTGTCATTGCCTTGTCTTTTGCTGCAATAACACTTTCAAGTTCAGCGATTCTATTTGATCGGTCTTCCAGTTGTTTTTTAAGTGTTTCTAATCTTGCATTTTCTGCAGCAAGTGCTTGTTCCTTAGCTTCAAGTTGTGCTAAAAGCTCTCTGTTTTTCTTTGAGTTTTCCGCAATGGCAGCTGAACTGTTTTTTTCTAAAGCATCGTACGACGCTTTTAAATTATCATAATTAGATTTTAGCGCATTGTAATCGCTTTGCAATTTATCACGTTGCATTAAGGTTTTGTCATAATCGCTTTGCAGCGCAGCCATGTCGTTTTCAAGTTTGGACTTGGCTTGCATTAATTCATCATGAGCATCTGTAAGGTTTCGATGCTCTTTCTTTAAATTGGCATATTTATCTTCCAATTCTTTGTACACTTTTGGCGACACACATGAGGCAGCCAATACTAATGTTAATGCTATTAATACACTTTTTTTGATCATTGTTAGGTTGTTTTTAATTGATTTCTACTAAAATTGGGCAGTGGTCACTATGTACTGCTTCGGTGAGTATAACGCTTCTTTTAATATTTTCTTGTAGTGGTTGTGCAACCATTGCATAATCTAAACGCCAACCTTTGTTGTTGGCCCTTGCATTAGCACGATAACTCCACCAGCTATATTCTTGTTTTTCAGGGTGTAAGAATCGGAAAGCGTCAATAAAACCACTATCTATAAACTTTCCAATCCACTCTCGTTCTACTGGAAGAAACCCGGAAACATTTTTCATTTTTGGATTGTGAATGTCAATTTCTTCGTGGCAAATGTTATAATCACCCAAAATCACCAGATTAGGAATGTTTTGTTTTAAATCATTAATATAATCTTGAAACATATCCATATAATCCAGTTTATGTTGTAATCTTAGGTCGTTGGTTCCAGAAGGCAAATACAAACTCATTACAGAAATGCCATCAAAGTCGGCTCGTAAGTTTCTGCCTTCAACATCCATAGATTCTATTCCTGTACCATATTCAACATGATTTGGTTTTATTTTACTTAGTATAGCCACGCCACTATATCCTTTTTTTTGAGCACTAAACCAATATTGGTGCTTGTAACCAGCTTCTTCAAAAACAGAAAGATCCAACTGCTCTTCCATGGCTTTTATTTCTTGCAAACAAATCACCTCTGGATTTGCACTTTTTAACCAATCTGTAAAGCCTTTATTTAATGCTGCTCTGATGCCATTAACGTTATATGAGATTATTTTCATGTGTTTATTTTTTACTGTTTTTTAATGGTCACATGTAACATCTTGTTAGCCATTCTTCTGTATGTCGTAAAATTAATCATGGATGTTTCATCTATTTATTTAAGAGTTTCAGCTAAAATAAATAATGCGTTACTTTTACACTATTAATTTAAAGCAGTTTTTACGAAAACTATCAACAAAATAATTTGATATGTTTTTAGTTTAATGTACTACATGAAGCTATACGTTACTTTACTCATTTTTCTTGTTGGTTGTTGTCTTTTTGCACAAGACCAAACTTCTAATTACCGAAGTAAAAAAGTAGCTGTAAGCGACTCTATTAAAATAGATTCGGTAAGCATTAACAACAGCTGGTTTTTATTAAAAAAGAAAGACAATAGCACCATTGATAGTACTTATTATAGCATCAATTTTAAAAAAGCCCTTTTAACTTTCAAAAAACCTATTGATACTGATTCAATAATTATTGATTACTTACGATTTCCTGATTTCTTGACCAAAACGTATAAACAGCTGGATGAATCCATAATTGTTGACAATACAGATAATTTAAACAAGCTTTATCAATTATCTCAACCAAGTGATCGAAAAGCGTTTATTCCTTTTGATGGCTTAACAACTTCAGGAAGTATTTCACGTGGTGTAACGGTTGGGAACAATCAAAACTCTGTGCTCAATAGTGAATTGGATTTGCAAATTTCTGGTAAGCTGAATGATAAAGTTTCTTTGAGAGCCTCAATACAAGATGCCAATATACCTTTGCAAGAAAGCGGTTACTCACAACGATTGGACGAGTTTGATCAAGTATTTATTGAATTGTTTAGTGACGATTGGAACATTAGAGCTGGTGATATTGATTTGAAAAATTCAGACTCCTATTTTGCAAGATTTACCAAACGTGTGCAAGGCTTGTCAGTAAATTTTAATTTAGACCATGATGAGTCTAATAGCACTTTTTTTGCTTCAGGAGCTTTGGTAAGAGGTCAGTTTAGACGAAGTCAATTTACAGCTCAAGAAGGCAATCAAGGCCCTTATAAATTACAAGGTTCAAATGGCGAACTTTATGTTCTTATTGTTTCTGGCAGTGAAACGGTTTATGTTAATGGTGTTGCTGTAACAAGAGGTGAAAATGAAGATTACATTATTGATTATAATGCTGGTGAAATTATCTTCAATCCAACTTTTCCAATTACTTCCGAAATGCGGATTATTGTAGATTATCAGTTTAGTGATAGAAATTACTCGCGATTTGTTGCTTATGGTGGTGGGACTTATGAAACTGAAAAACTAAAGATTAAGGCTTCAGTTTATAATGAAAACGATGCCAAGAACCAACCTTTGCAACAAAATCTTTCTGAAGAACAAGTGCAACTACTTGCTGATGCTGGAGATGATGAAAGCCTAATGGTTGCACCTTCTGCGGTACCTGAAAGCTATAACGAAAATAGGATTCTTTATAAAAAGGAACTCATTGGTGGTGTTGAAGCTTTTGTGTTTTCAAACAATCCAGATGACGAGTTGTTTAGTGTTCGTTTTAGTTTGGTTGGTGCCAATCAAGGTAATTATATCATAACTTCAACCAATGCCATTGCCAATATTTTTGAGTATGTATCACCAGTTGCTGGTGTTCCTCAAGGAAATTATGAACCTATAGTGCAACTTATTGCTCCAACAAAACTGCAAATGGCTGTTGTAAATGGTAGCTATAAACCAACTGAAAAAACAAACATAAATTTTGAAATTGCTGGTAGTAAAAATGATCTCAATTTGTTTTCAAGTATAGACGATAATAACAATGATGGTTTTGCAGGAAAATTGCGTATTGAACAGGATTTAATTGTTTCAGATAGTCTTTGGAACTTAGTGTCATTTGTTGATGGTGATTACATTCAACAGAATTTTAAAACCATAGAGCAATTGTATAATGCAGAATTTAGCAGAGATTGGAACATAGATTTGGCATTAGGAAATCAGCAGTTATTAATAGCAGGAATAACACTTAATCATCATAAAAAAGGGAGGTTCAACTATCAATTTGAGCATCTTAATTATTCTGAAAGTTTCAATGGCAATAGACATGTGTTTCAAACCAATTTAAGACTCAAACAATTCAATATTCTTTCAAATACAAGTATTCTTAATTCAAACTCAACTTTAAATACGTCCAGTTTTTTGCGCTCATTCAATCAATTGAAATACAACTATCACAAGGGTTGGATTGGAACGCGATTCGCTATTGAAGACAATGAACAAAAAGATAAATCAACAGACGAATTAACTCCATTAAGCCAGCGTTTTAAAGCTTATGAAGTGTTTACAGGTGTTGGAGATAGTACAAAGGTATTTGCTGAAATTGGTTATAAAAATAGAGTTAACGATAGTATTAAAAATAACGCTTTGCAAAAGGTAAACACTTCTAATACCTATTATTTAAATTCTAGGATTATTCAAAACAACAATACAAGCCTAGCTTTATATTTTAATTATAGAAATTTAAAATCTGTAGATGAATCTATTGCTGACGAAGAATCACTAAACTCCAGATTGCAATACAATAAAAAACTTTTCAAACAAGTCGTTACGCTTAACACTTTATTTGATACTAATTCTGGCACTTTGCCACAACAAGAATTCACTTATATTGAGGTTGAACCTGGACAAGGTGCTTACACTTGGATAGACTACAACAACAATGGCATACAGGAATTGGAAGAGTTTGAAATAGCTCAATTTCAGGACCAAGGGAAATATATTAGAGTGTTATTACCAAATCAAATATTCATAAAAACACACCAAAATAGATTGAGCCAAACGCTTACCATAAATCCTCAAATAATAACACAGGATGCTGACAACAAAAGTTTTTGGACGCAACTTTACAATCAAACCTCCTATTTAATTGATAGGAAAATTAAACGAGATGGTAGTAATTTTAACCTTAACCCTTTCGAAAGTGAAGCCGAAAATCAATTGGGCTTACAACTCAATTTTAGAAATGTTTTGTTTTTTAATAGAGGAAAACAGCATTACACAACCTCATATACTTATTTATCAAACAAGTCTAAAAACGTACTCTCCTTTGGATTTATTGAAAACAGTTTGAAGAGTCACCAATTAAATTTCAATCATAAAATTGCTGAAACATGGCTAGTCACCTTTTTAACTTCAATTGAAAACAATGAAAGTTTTTCTGAAAATTTTTCAAGCAAAAATTTCAATATTGATGAGCTTAGAATAAATCCAAAACTTTCTTATTTGTTGAATGATAATGTAAGGTTTGATGCCTTTTATCAATTTACAAACAAAGACAATACCATTGGTAGTTTAGAAACCTTAACACAGCAAAAATATGGCGTATCCTTTACGTTAACAGATACTCAAAATGCAGCGATTTCTGGCGAGGTTAACTTTTTCTCAAATGATTTTGAAGGCAATGCCAATTCACCTGTTGGATATCAAATGATGGAAGGGTTGCAGCCAGGAAAAAACTTCACCTGGAATGTATTGGCCCAGAAAAAAATTACCAAGTTTCTCGATTTAAACCTTAACTACTTTGGCCGAAAAACAGAAACAAGTAAAACCATTCATACAGGAACGG